>CAYSHR010000477.1:0-3548 GCA_964430795.1 uncultured bacterium | reverse complement strand
TGAGATTCAAATATTTAATCGTCCTGTCACTTCTCCTGATGTTTTTCTCCCCAACAAAGACCCTCGCTCATCCCCTTGACATGTATGGATTCGGCCCCAGGGCTGTGGCCATGGGTGGCGCCTATACGGCCGTAGCCGATGATTACTCCGCTTTATATTATAATATCGGCGGGTTGTCTCACATAAAAGGCAATTCCCTTACCTCGGGATTTATGTACGCCAGACCCTTGTTAAATATGAAACTCAACCCGGCAAAGGGATTATCCAGGCGCCAGGTTAAAGAACTGAATATACTGGCGGATGATCAGGAAAATGTTGACGATGTAAATGGTTATTTCTTTGGAGTCGCTGTAAAGCCCCACCCGAGATTCGCCGTGGGAATGGGCGCCTATCTGCCCGAAGGGCTGGTTGTCAGGCTGTTCCCCATTGATGCCAGAGTGCCCACTTTTGTCCTCCATGAACATCGCAGCCAGAGGGTTGTGACAATGCTTGGCGCAAGCGTCATTGTAGTTCCTTCCCTCTCGATTGGAGGCGGGATCAGGTTGTTTTTAAAGACAAAAGGGTATTTAAATGTTCCCCTTGAAGCCAACAACGACAACCTTGAGTTGCGCCAGGGTGAGACAGCCAAGGAATCGATTCATCCGGTTTCCGAATTGAAACTGGACTTCCCATTAACAACCTACCCTTTCTTTGGAATTCATTATCAACCTACGGAAAATCTGAGATTCGGCGTCTCATACCAATATTTATACACATTGAATATAGACGTTGCCCTGAAAATGGACCTGGCTGTACGCAATTATACAATTCAATTGGATGATCTTTCAAAAATAGCTCCTGATCTTTTTCCTCTTAAGACAGTTATCGAATTGAATATTCCGGAATTGGGCGATACTCCCCTAAGAGTACCGCTGGAACTTTCAGGTCTTGAGGGTGAACTGACTTTTAATGCTCTTATTCCCATAGAAGCTCTTGTTTCAATTCAAGATCTTTGGAAACCCCAAAGCGTAAATTTTGGCGCCGCTTATGACCCCATTGACGCTTTAACACTGAGCCTCGATGTTGATTATTTCAATTGGGCGGCTTTCCCGTCCCCAAATATGAAATTGTCATTTGACGATGTGAAGATAAACCTGCAAACATTACCCGCTACAATTAGAGGGAGGGTAAAAACTCTCGCTATCCCGGTCTTGGGCACCATCGGACCCCTTCCTCCGGTTTCCCTTAATATTCCAGGTCTAGATGTACAGCTATCCATACCTTTGGATTTGTCGGATGTTGTTGAAGTAAAAACCAGGGACATTTTGGTCCCAAGATTTGGTATGGAATATCGCTTTCCAACCATCCAATCATTTTGGTGGAGCGGCGATCTGGATTTAGCTCTCAGGTGGGGATACGCATACCATCCAACACCTTTTGTACCTGACAAGGGCGGCACTAACCTTGTTGACTCCGATACCCACACAGCCTCTACAGGCTTTGGAATGATGTTCAATAATCTTTTCTCTCTGGACATTTATGGTCAATACCAATATTTTACACCTATTACAGTCAAAAAAGAGTCTATCAACCCAGGGATGCCCTTTGAAAGTTATACCGCTGACGGGCATATACTGGCAGGAGGCCTGTCAGCCAGTATTTACTGGTAGGTCAAGGAGAAGGCAATGTTAAAGAAAATCAAAAAAAAGATGACCGGAACAGCCATGAAACTGATGATGAATGAGAAGGTGGCCAGGACTGTAATGACCGCTTTTCAGAAAAAGAACCAACTCAATGAAAAACTGGCTGGGCTTTATGGGCGGATTGAACTGCCCTCCTTGTCTGATCATGAATCTGTGAAATACGGTGTGGACAAAATAAAAAGAAGAATTAAAGGGCTCGAAAATGAGATATCTCAGGCAGAGTTCGCCATGGAGAAGGTTGAGTCGGTCATTGATAGAGCAGATATTATTTTACAGGAAAAACCAGGCAAAAGGAATAAAACCGCGGCGTCTGAATTGACAAATATCAGTCTCGATAAACCAAAAACACGAAAATCCACAAAGCCGGTCAAAAAGACAAAAGTGAAACAAGAGAAGAAAACCATCAAAGCAAAAAAGAAAAAAGCCAAATCCAAAATCGCCCCTTTAGGCGCCACCAATTCAGAATCCACCATTGGGGAAGGTCTTCTTGATCTGAACTTCAATAAAAAAGGAAAAAAGAGAAAATCGAAATCAGCATGATTGGGAGGAAAGATGAGATTTTCTGTTTTTAAGTCGCTTTTTATCCTGGTAGTTATCGTGGCTTTCCCTGCTTCAGGATTTTGCGAAGGATCGGTTGGGGTCGAACTTGATCTTAGCCTGTTCCAGTTCATTGGTGAAGGCAGCGCGGATTTCAAAGGTGATAATGTTGATCAGAAGGGTGACCTTGAGTTTGATTCAGACATAAGCCCGGGCATTGGGATTTACGTCAACTATGAGGGCGCCAGGTATTTTGTGGGCGGCAAGCTTTTTATTACAGACGTCAATGGCGATGGAGAAATCAAGTCCGATAAATTTGAAGAGGATGGCTCGGTGGATATTTCAATGACACAGGTCGGTCCCTGGTTTGGTTATTATTTCAGCGACAAAAAGGTTCGCCCAATGATTCTTGGAGGTCTTACTTACAATATGTGCAAACTCGATCCAATAGGGGCCAAAGAAGGTGATATCGATCTTATGGGCGTCCATCTTGGCGGCGGCGTTAAATACTTTATAAATGACAATTTCGCGCTTGGCGGCGGAGGCCGCCTTGACTATTTTCTTACCATCGCCAAATACGAAGAAGACATGGAAATTGAAGGCTTTGAGGGTAAATTGAAGGGAGAGATGAATTGGCTGCCCTTATATGGTTTCTTTTTTCTCGAATATCATTGGGGCAAAACCACTTCGGCGACTCCTTGAAATACTTCCAGTGACTTGTAAAGTTTAATCAATAAATAATTGGCAACTCCTTCTAAAATAGGCTACTATTGAATCACTTCAATCTTCTTGCCTGGAGGGAAACATGAGAATAGGAACCTCGATCATCACTGTAGTGTTTTTCCTTATAATCAGTTTTTCTTTCGGAGGAATTTTTTCGTGTGACGACGATGATGACGACGACGACGATTTCGAAGACGATGATGGCGATGATGATGACGGCGGCGGAGATTGGTATGATGAAGGCGCTTCAGCCTACGATAATTGCGTAGCCTTCTACACCATGTACTACGAATGTTTTGGAATGACTCCCGACCTCCCCACAATTGAAACCCTTTGCAGTGGCTTTGATGGTTTTGAGGATTTGTATTCTGATGATCAGTGCTGGCTTGATGCTCTGGACGCTTACTGGGCATGCTTTGGCAAATTGAAGTGCGACGATTTTGACAGCTACACTGACTTTGGAAACGCCATCGCTGAATGTACCAATTAATATGCCGACGCTATTTTGTATTGTGTGGAAGAGGACGACGACGATGATGATGACGACGACGATGACGATGATGACGACGACGACGATGATGACGACGATGATGACGATACGGTTGG
>CAYSHR010000476.1:0-3549 GCA_964430795.1 uncultured bacterium | reverse complement strand
ACACGATCCCCATTTCCCTAATATTATTGACAATGCCGGCCATTGTTGAGAAATGAGGTCATGTCCCCCGATCTCAAACCTTGCACCCTTATCACTGAACGATTACTGAAATAGCATAATCGTTCATTTATGGGAGGTTTTTGGGGAAATAACGAACAGATCGGGGACACGGTGCCCTACAAACCCATATGGATAAGTTCTTCAGTGGGAGGGCGAAAGGCCGAGTCGGGCAAGGTCAGGGCGTAGTCGATCTCCTTGAGCATAATCTCTCTATCCTCGGGGAGCTTGCCGGAAATATTATAGAAGTTTGATATATGGTCAGACAAAAGTGTAGTTTCGCAATCCAGGTTTTTTACAAGAGCAGCGGTTTCGGCAAGAGCTTCCCTGGCTGTAACCAGACGATATTCGCCCCGCTCCCAGGCTTTAAAATAGGGCGTGCCCACCCTTGGCACATATGTCCTGAGCCTGACAAAATCCGGTGCTATTTTTGAAAGAGCCCGGCCCGAGGCTTTTCCGTGCTCCAAAGATCGCGCGGCCCCGGCAACTCCCACCATAATGTATTCGGAAAGCTCCATTCCCGCCTCTTTGACCTTTTTGCCTCCCAGGATCATCTGCTTTACGGTAGCCCCTTTGTTTATTGCTTTAAGGGTTACAGGGTCCCCCGACTCCATGCCGGAGTGGATCCGGGTCAACCCCGCTTTTTTAAGAGCCGCGAGGTCATCAACCGATTTGCGTATGAGAAATCTTGCCGAGCCGTAACTTGTGATTCTCTCAAGGTTGGGAAATAACTCGGTAGCTTTTTCAAGGATGGGCAGAAGCTTATTGTTGCTCAGAATAATGGAGTTGCCATCTGCTAGAAATATCGACCTAATGCCCTTTTGGCCATAATGGTCAAGAGCCAGGTCCAGGTCTTCCAGAACTTCATGTAAAGGGCGCACCCTGAATTTGCTATCCTGATACATATCGCAAAAAGCGCAGCCATTATGAGGGCACCCATAAGTTACCTGTAAAATATAAGAACCGGCCTCGGAAGGGGGCCTGTAAACCATTCCTTTATATCTCACGGGCGCCCGCCTTCCTTTACCGGCCAGGAAGTTCCGGTCACGTTATATGAAGAATCCCGGGACGTGGACCATTCCAGCACTTCCCATCCGTTTTTTTCCGCTTCAAAGCGTAATGGAGCATGGGGATTTACAACGTACCTTAAAGCCACCTTATGAAAAACAGGAAGGTCAACATAATTATCCGAGTAGAGGCAACAGTTCTCCAATTCGATTCCTTCCTTATCCAGAAGGAACTTTAGCAACTCAAGCTTGCCTGATTTATAACAGAGAGGGTATGTCACTTTTTTGTGGCAGATTCCATTTTCTATTTGTGGGGTTGTGGCAACAAATCCATCGGCGTCAACATACTCGGCTAATGCCCTGATTATTATCGAAGAACTTCCCGAGGCTAAAAACACCCGTTCTCCTTGTTCCTTATGTCCGGCAATAGCTCTTGTCGCTTCCTTGAATATTCTTGGACTTATCTTTTTTTCAACACACTTTTTTGCCATCTTGTCCAGGTCGGATATTTTCATTCCGGCGCAGAATGTGGCGCCGATCTCAACCAGCCGTTCCTCCGGCAAAATCCCGAGCCTGTAACCGGCTAATGTCCCAGTGACGCGAAACTTGTTTTTTAAACCAAGAGCACCCTCCTTCCATACAAATCTGGAAAAAAGATGCCCGCTCATTCCATCGAGAAGGGTTCTGTCCACATCGAATATGGCGGCGGCTAAAGGCAAAATTACTCAGAATCCTTTTCATCGTCAGGAAGGAAAAAATCATATAAAGGGCCATCAGCGGCTACGGTTTTTCGCACCTGGGTGCCAAGAAGAAAATGCTTGTCGGTCCAGGCTGAGTCCGTGGGGCTTTTTTCCGCGGTGGCCAGGTAGGCGTTTACCTTGGCGTCCAGGTTGTCAAGGTGGTGGATTATATTGGCCTCGACTGTGGCGGGCACCTTGGCCGCGCCAAACTCGGGAATGCCATGATGAGAAAGAATAATGTGCTGTAAAAGACGCTTTTTCTCTTTTGGGAAATTTTCTATTTTCTCTGTGAGTTTTTCGATAATCATGGCGCCCATATTAATGTGGCCGATGAGTTTTCCCGAATCGGTGTAATCAATAGCAACGTCAAAACTGAGTTCATATATCTTACCGATATCATGAAAAATCACCCCGGTCAGAATCATATCCCGGTTTGTGTTGGCGTAATGTCCGCAAACCATTTCAGCAAGTCTGGCCATGGACAGGGTATGCTCCAGAAGGCCGAACATATAGTTATGATGCATGCCCTTTGCGGCCGGGGCTTTGAGAAACCTGGACCATATCTCCTTGTCTTCCATCATCATTTCGCATAATTTTTTCAAATCCTCGTCTTTGATGGTCTCGATAATTCGGCGGATATCCTTTTCCATCTTTTTTGGGTCTTTACGGCTGGCGGGCAGAAACTCAGCAGGGTCTAAATCATCAGTGGAAACTTTTTCGACGTGGCGGGCAATGACCTGCATATTGTTCTGGAATATCTGTGAACGACCCTGGATATATATGAAATCTCCCTGAGAAAATGATTCGCCATATCTCTTGGCGTCGTCAAAAACCCTTACCACTACCTCGCCGGTTTTATCAGCGATGGTAAGGTTAAGATAGGGCTTGCCCTGCCTTGTTGTCGCCAGATTTTTCTGGGAACAGAAATAGGTGGACTCAAGATTTTCCCCGTCTTTCATGTCCGAAATATATGTATGCTCCATCTCTTCTCCTTTTCCTTTCTCCGCGGACTCTTTTTCATCCTGATTAAGCTCCCGGGTAAAAAGGTCTCCCAGGGTTGTTTTTGGGGGATTGAAGGGCTTTTTTCCCTTGTCCTTAAAATTGCTTTTACTCATTTGATTCTCAATTTATTTCTCGATTCATGACAAGGGCGGTTCCTGAACCACTCCTACAGCAAATCATAAAGTTTCTCCAGGGCTGAATCAAGGTTGTCCGGGTTTGAGCCGCCGGCCTGGGCCATATCAGCCTTGCCGCCGCCCTTGCCCCCTACCTTGGCCGCTATAGGTCCAATGAGATCAGCGGCACTAAGCTTGTCAGTAAGCTCTTTGCTGACAAGGACGATAACCAATGCCCGCCCTTTGGTGTTTGCGCCAAGGGCCAGAACGCCGCCGCCCATTTTATCAAGCATGTTCGCCGCCAGGGTCCGAAGGGCTTTTCCGTCCCTAACCTCCACTTTCGCGGCCAGGGCTTTTATGCCCTTTATCTCTCTTACATCATCAAAGGCGTTTTGGCTTTTTCGCGCGGACATCTTTTGGTCAAATTCAACCAATTTTTTTGCCATGGTTTTATTGTCTGCCAGAAGCTTTTCAACCTTATCCGCCACCTCATCAGCAGAGACTTTAAGCAGGTCCGAGGTCTTACCAAGGCTTGCTCTTATTTTCTGGATATATTCCACCGCCGCCTGCCCTGTAATGGCTTCGATTCTTCTAACTCCCGCGGGGATGGAAGTCTGGGAGTGAATATTA
>CAYSHR010000475.1:0-3551 GCA_964430795.1 uncultured bacterium | reverse complement strand
TAACCAATAGTTGAATCACCTTATCGTCTTATCTGGAGAGCGTTATGAAGTTGTGGAAAATAATTTTATTGATAGCACTGATTATGATGATGGCGTTGGCTGTGGGAAACTGCTCTTGCGGCGATGATGACGATGACGATTCATCCAGCGGCGATGACGATACGGTCGATGACGATGACGATGACGATGATGACGATGACGCGACTGGAGTGCCCTGCTATGAAGACAAGGACGGCGATGGTTACGGCAATCCTGATTCGACCCAGGTTTTTCCTGAAGAATGCGACGATGGCTGGGTGGAGGATAATACCGACTGTGATGATGAGCATAAGGACGCTCACCCCGACGGGATAGATCTGCCCGACGATGAAATTGATCAGGACTGCCTGAACGGTGATTTTGAGGCATCCGACGAAAACGGCATCTTTGTAGCCTCCAGCGGAAACGACGCCAACCCGGGCACCATGGCCGAGCCAAAATTGACCCTTCAGGCCGGTGTTGACGCTGCTAATGTAAAGGGCAAGTCGGTCTTCGTTGCCGGAGCTTCCTACATCAACGGCGTCTCGACCCTCGTTTCCATGTATGGAGGGTACAGCGAATCCTTCGCACTTCGCGATCCGGAAACCTACCTGACCATGATCACCGGCCCCAATAAAATGAGCATGCAGGTTGTCAACGGCGCCAATGCGGTGATCAACGGCTTTACGGTAAACGGCGGGCAGGACGCCACCAGTTCAAGCTGCATATGGGTTAGCGGTTCGGCTATTCTGATCAAAAACATCTTCAAAGGCTCCACCACATCCGGCGCCACCACCGGCGTGGACATACGGGGTGTGTCCACCATCGCGAAACTGATGGACAACGATATCCTGGGTGGATCCGCTACCGGTGAATCGCGGGGCGTTATCATTGTCAATGAAGCCACGGCAACCCTGGAAAATAACCGGATCGACGGGGGAATCGGCACGAGTGGCGCCTGGGGTGTGAAAATACAGTCCGGAACCGTAACTCTTACCGACAACGAAATTTTTGCCGGCGCCTCGGACAATTGCTACGGTGTCCAGATTGAGGGGGGAACGGCAACGCTGACACACAATACCATCGACGGAGGAACGGGTTCCTCCACCATCGGTGTCCATGTGCCTTCCGGCGAAGCGACTATCGAACAAAACACCATCAGCGGTGGCAACAAAGCAAAAGGCGCAAAAGAGAAGGCAGGCGAATCTTTTGGCATTAGAATTTACGGCGGCCTGGCAGCCATCGACCGCAACTACATTGACGGCGGCGCCAGCGATTACACGTATGGCGTCTCGGCTCTTTATGGGCAAATCTCACTCAACGCCAACACCATCAGCGGAGGCTGGGCCGGCTATAACAGCTCTGGCGTCTTAATCGGTGAGGCAACCACCCTTGTCAACAACTTCATCCACAGCGGCTCTGCCAACCAAACCTGTCGCTCAGCGTCCATCAGTATAACTTCCGCTTTGCTGGTCAATAATACCCTCGTGACCGGTTACTGCAGCAAAACCATAGGCCTGGACCTGGGCAACGCCTCGGTGATAGCTGTAAACAACATCATCCATCCCGGCTCCGCAAATACTCAGTCGGTTGGGTTGTCGCTTTCCGGCAGTTTGTTATCCTTGATAAACAACGATATCTGGAGCGCGGGGATAGATTATATTCTGGATAGCGACGGCACATTGCTCACGGATATTAACGATGTCAACGGATGCACGGCCTGGGCGAGTAACTGTGGCGCTGCGGAAAACAACATCAGTTCAGATCCGATTTTCGTTGACCCGGCTCTCGATGATTATCACATCAGCCCGGGAGCTTGCGTCGATACCGGCGTTGATCCGACGACCTGGTATAGCGGCGATCTCGCGGGCCAGGATTTCGAGGGCGACCCCCGCCCGTCCGGCGCCGGATGGGACATGGGGATGGATGAGTACAAGTAGGGTTTTGTAATTACCATATCCCACAGGTGGAGTACAGGTGGTGGCATCGGTTACGATATCATCGGTTTTCGCCGCGCTCGTTATGATGAATAAAACCCGGACAGAAACTATTCTATAAAGTTGCTCTGGCCACACCGTGGGCAGACCTTATTATGCCTGGCAAGGTCCCCTTTCCACCTGCAACTGGCGCATTCGCGATGAATGGTTTGCACTATCTCATCAGGGGATTTTGGTGATTCCTCTTCAACCTTGGGTGGGGACAGGGCGCGTAAAAATGTAATGACAATTGACAAAGTAAGAAGAGTAATTGCCCCATAGAGCAGAAATTCAGGCCACAATAGTCCGAGTATGCTTTCACGATATTGTAAAAATTCTGAAAACCAATTCATATATAATTAAAAAACCATCTGTTAAATTCTACTCAGCAACCACACCCGCCATTGTCATCATCGTCATCGCCCACAGCGTCGTCATCGTCCACCGCGTCATCATCATCAACTCCATCGTCATCATCGTCGGTCGCGTCAACAACCTCATGATCATCCACCGCGTAATCATCATAGTCGTACACAACAGCCGGATGCTCCATGGTTACACAATGGACCGCGCCCCCCATCGTAATAATCAATTTCGAGTTGACGGGTATTATTTCGTACTCATCTCCCAGGGTGTTTTGATATATCTGGAGAGCCTGATCGTCAATATCCAGATTGTAAACCGGCACAAGGACCTTGTCATTGAGAATAAGAGAATTTGTGTAGGTCTGGAACACCCTGAATATAAAACCGATTCGATAGGTAGTCATGGGCAGGCGGACAACCTCAAAAGGCTCTCCGGCAAGGTTGGTGGTCTCCGACAAGGTAGTCGCCACCTGCTCAAGCTGTTCGTAATCTTTTTCACCCGGCGCAACTTCATTCACTAAAATTGTTGTCGGTCCGACGATTTTAGCAAACATGTCAATGTGGGTTGTTCCCTCATTGGCAAGAGGGGGAACTGTGATGAGCTTTGAGCATCCCCAATATGTCTGGGCGTGTTGTTCCAACTGGGGCAAAGTAAGGGCGGGATTGTTCATCAATAGACCAGTTGATGTAAAGCACGTGCCGGCGCCGTCGCTCATGTAATTGCCGCCCTCGTGAAAAACCGGCATGTCATAAGACGATTGACCAAGGGCTGTGGCGATGCCGTCGGGGGCGTTGTCATCGGCAAACCGGCCGACATAATATTTCATGTCAATAATGGATTGATAGGGCGCGCCGGTCCCTGGCGTCTCTTCTACAAAAACCGGTCCGTAATCCCTTGACCATATTGTATTTGTTTTAATGTGGTAATAGTTAAAGTTGCCTCCCCCTATTCCCAGACCCGCCAGGATGCCCTTGACCTGATCCTCCTGAGATTGATTGTTAACCAGCATGATGACTTCCATTTCAGGGTCGCCATCCAAAGGCGCGAGCATTTCGTTAAAAGTAACCCTTATTCCCGCCTGGGACAGTTCCCACGGGTATCTTACGATTACACCCGCCATGGGCTGAAATTCCCCTGGAGTCATTACAGGATTGGGCGGTGGCCCTTTTGTCGACAAGTTCCTGGTTTCGG
>CAYSHR010000474.1:0-3557 GCA_964430795.1 uncultured bacterium | reverse complement strand
CGACACCGGCCCTGATGATGATGACGACACAGGTCCTGATGATGACGATGACGACGATGATGATACCTGTGCAACATCGGCATCCCACCAGGCCGGACAGTATTATATTCCCATCAGAGTCAGTCTTGGAACCGATTGCGGCGCTACAATTTTTTATATGCGGGAACGATTTGACGGCTCGGGAGACCCCAGCTTTATACAAGCGCCAAACCCGGTGGGAGATATCTATATAGATCGAGACACCAACCTCCGTTATTATTCCGAAAAATTTGGGGGTGGTACGGAGCCTGAGAAAAATGAAGTCTATGAATTACCACCAAAACATGAGGGGCTGTTATATCTTCATAGTGGCGACATGGAGATTACCCTCCAATGGGATGAGGCATGGGATGAAGACAGCCCTGTTTCATACAACATCTACAATCCAGTGTCAGGGCAGCCTATCCCAACTATTAACCCAATAGTCAACACCACCAATACCGAATATACTGTCACCTCAGCGGATATACCCGATATCGCAAACGGCACAGTGGAATGTTTTGTAGTAAGGGCGATGGACGCGGGAGGCATGGAGAACCAGAACTATGGCCAGTACTGCATCGCTCCCCAACCAGTCATCTACGTGGATGTAAACGCGGCTGCCGGAGGCGATGGCTCCATGGCAACGCCCTATAACTCCATTCAGGACGCCAACGACGCTATAACCGGTTATTTTAAGACTATCTTGGTAGCCGGTGGCACTTATAACGAAGCCCTCGATTTTTCACTGAATGATCCGCCCTACGAAGGACACATTCACGCGGCTCAGATTTTCGGCGGTTTCGATCCTTCGGACTGGAAAAGGAAATTGGAATTGTTTCCAACAATAGTAAATGGCGGCGGCGCTCCGGTTACATGGTTTCCCGGAGAGTGGGATCTTATTGATGGCTTCCAGGTGAACAACGGGGACAGTGGATTCTATCTTGACAACAGGATGTCCGTGACAATAAGAAACTGCATTGCCCATGACAACAATGATTACGGCATTGTTATTTACACCAACGATGTTACCTCAAGTCCATCCATTGTGGGCAACCTGATTGTTCTGAATGAGACCGGTGTTCTTTATAAGGCTGATTGGGACCTGGACTCCGACAACGGTTTTTTCTCCCTTTTCAGGAACAATATTATTTATGAAAACAGCGATACAGGCATCCTTTTTGACAGCAACGGCGGCGGCTCTTATGTAATGTATATGTATCCGAACATTCATAACAACGTGATTTCAAATAATGGCGCTTATGGCATCTATGGCGATGTCAGCGGCGCTGTGGTGGATATGTATGTCGGTCTGTTCAATAATCACATTGGTGATAGCGGCACCGCCGACATTGATTGTACAGGCTGTGGCAACTCCAATTACGAGTTACAGTTCTGCAATATATTAAATCCCGGAACATACACCGGATTTTCCATAACCGATTTTCCACCCATGTTCAAAAATCCGCCTTTTAATTTCCATCTTCAGTCTTCTTCCGGACTGCTGGACGCGGGCCTGCCTGATCTCTATTTCTCGGACCCCGATGGCAGCAGAAATGATATTGGCTGCTTTGGTGGAGTTTCCGCCAACTGGAAACCGCTACCCTTCAATTTCCCTTGATGCCGGTGGACCAAAAATCATATCTTTAAAGATGGGGAAATACTTGAAGTTTTTCGCCAGGGTCGGCCACTTGATTTCATCAGCCCCACAGATTGAATCGGCTGAGGAGGAGTCAATTTTCTTCTTCAATTCCGATAGATTTCTTTCTCTAACGTCAACATCATCCTCTTTCATTATTACGTCGATCTCCTCAAGGAGAGCCATGGCGGAACGTATTTTGTTATCAATTTTTTGAAACACTTCTTTTTCGATGTGGCCGTTATTATACTTGGCTTTATTCAGGGCTAATGCCCCTTGATAAGTGGACTTTACTATCTGGTCCCGGGTCATCCATTTTGACTCATAGTTAAGGGTGTATTTCCAGGAAGGAGCGCAAAGAGCCTGCCTGTAGCTTTCCAGGTCATTAAACAGAATCTTGTACCCATATTTTTCCGGATTCTCGTATGCCAGGCTTCCCGGATCAAGAAAAGGCGCCAGGGGACTTATAAAGAGATTAATCCGCTTGTCAAATCGCTCCATCAAAGACTCACAGTATTCTACCGAGTCCAATACCGACTGATAGGTCTGTCCCGGAATTCCGGTCATAAAGAAAAGGTCGAATTTATTTGCTCCATACTTTAAAGCAAGGGCAACAGAGCTCTCCAAGTCTTTTGTAGTATAGAGCTTTCCCGCCGCCCTTCTTATCTTGTCATCGTGGGTTTCAGGACTCATCTCAAAATTGAAGTTCTTACAATTGTCCGCGATTCTCTTTATATAATCCTCATCAGCTCCCTGGAAAAGCTCGATGATTATCTCGTTTTTGATCCCGGCCTTGCCGATGCCGTCAAGAACAGTATGGGCATACTCCATACTCTGCTGGCGAATATCGCCGATTAAAAATAGAGGACCATTGGAATAGCGAGCCATTCTCTTTATGTCTCTTACGATTAATTCGGCAGGCCTGTAAGCGGTTCTGTTTCGCCCGGTATATTGGCAGAAAGCGGCTGTGGACCCGCCACAAATCGCGCAACCCTGGTTGCATCCCCGACAGGTCATAATGGCGGTTATGGGATAGGTCCACCAGTCATGGAAAGGTATCTGACTTTTAATATCGCCGAATTTAATGCTTGATTTAAAGAGATTCAGGTAATTATTCGAGAAGGAATCGATGGAGTTGGGCATGTTTGTTATTTTGTTTATTCTTGTTATCCCCTTTCGGTCTTTCCACGTAAGGTTTGGTATTTTAGAAAGCCAATGGTCCCTGGTGTGGGGATCCGGATTTTCAGAAAATAC
Organism: uncultured bacterium; assembly: GCA_964430795.1. Lineage (GTDB taxonomy): Bacteria > Lernaellota > Lernaellaia > JACKCT01 > CAYSHR01 > CAYSHR01. Next base: position 646 of record CAYSHR010000474.1, on the reverse strand, counting down.
CCCCATCAGCATGCCAAAGGGAATTTCAGTGGAATCGCCTCGCAATACAAAATCTATTTCCGCCCTTGCGATAAGCTCCTTGTGAAAATAGCTGGCCGCGATTCCGCCAAATACTACAGGAATGTCCGGGTGATGCTTTTTGCACAGTCGGGCAACCTCGACGCTGCCATGAGAATGGGGAAGCCAGTGAAGATCAATGCCGAATGCCTTTTTAGGTCTCAGCTTCCCGATGGCCTTTTCCCCATCATACTCGGGATCATCTATCATTCGAAAAGCCAGATTGATAATCCTGGTTTCAAAACCCAGGCTCAAAAGATGTTCGCTTATGGATGAAAACCCAACAGGGTACATCTCAAAAATCGGTGTTGAGGGAATTACATCGGAAATCGGTCCATAGAGAATCGATTTTTTTCGAAAGTCATATACGCTGGGCGCGTGGAGCAATACTAAATCAGGCTTTATAAACATTTTGCCTTTTTAACCTATGAGCTTCTATATTTCAAGGGAATCCAAGAAGAAGTTGTAATCGTTCAGTGACAACCCCTTGTTCCCGGATAATAAAATAAAAAGAGCACCAAGTGTCTGGAATGTGTAGAATTGTTTTAGCAAAGCAATTCACCAAACAGGTGCTCTCATGCAAAGCATA
>CAYSHR010000473.1:0-3559 GCA_964430795.1 uncultured bacterium | reverse complement strand
ACGCCTCACCAGCAGTCAAGCTGGTGAGGCGTTCCAGCTTTAACCGACCATCACATAGGTTGGCGGCATCTTAGCAAACCGGAACGCCTCACCAGCTTGACTGCTGGTGAGGCGTTTTTCCCTACCAATATTATTATCTCTCTGTTAATATCCGCGAAAGTTGGAGCGAAAGATGTTTACCGGATTGATTCAGGAAATTGGGACGGTGGTGAGAATTCAGATGCAAGGGACCAATACTCTTGTTGGCGTAAAGGCGAATCTTGCCCTGTCCCAAACCGACCTTGGCGACTCCATTGCCATTGACGGCTATTGCCAGACGGTGGTGAAGATGGAAAAGGATATCTTTTTTGTACAGATAAGCCCCGAGACCATTTCACGAACCACGGCAGTGGATTTAAAAACAGGGCAAAAGGTGAATCTTGAGCCGGCGCTACGCCTTAGTGACAGACTGGCCGGCCACCTGGTTTTGGGACATGTGGATGGCGTGGGCGAAATCAGGAACATTGAGGATAACGGTCGGTTTTGGGTGATAAAAATATCGGCGCCGGATGATATAATCAGTCTTTGCGTGGAAAAGTGATCATTCGCTGTAGACGGAATCAGCCTTACTATAAATAAGGTAGGAAATATCCATTTCGAACTTGGAATAATTCCTCATACTCTGGATAACACCACTCTCGGTTTATTAAGGGCCGGAAGCAAGGTAAATATCGAAACCGACATAATGGGAAAATACGCTTTTCGCTTTTTGTCATCCAGAATAGGTGCCATCCAAACATATATAGTTTCTAATATGTCATATTTGTTCATGCCCCACCCCGGCGCCCTTCAAATAGTTTCCCTATAATTTCAAGGAAATACTAAAATCCAAAATAGGCGCCATGGGCACATATACATTTCCTGCCATGCGATTTTTGTTCCTGGGCCAGATTGGCGCCCTTTGAATAATTTCGTTATAATTTTATAAAGTTGTTGTATTCCGGGAACACCTTACTAATTTAAACGATCGTTTATCGCGTGATCCGGGCTGCTCCATATTGGCTTGATCCATGTGATTACATAAAATAAGCAAAACACCTTGACGCGAATATTTGTAGAGGATAAAAACACCCCGGACATAGAAGAAGAAACATTTCAGGGATTGACTGTCAAAAATGTCTTTGCATGGGAGAAAAAGAGAAGGAAGTTTTATTAAGCGGTTGGGCGCGGCGCCTAAATGGGTTCTTCTGGGATTCACTGTGGGCATTGTCTCGGGCCTTGGCGCCTGCCTTTTCTTTTTCTGCCTTGAGCAGGTTACTCACTTTACCTTTGATACTCTCGCCCACGCGCCCATGTCCGCTCCCGCGGGAGAGGAACTTATCGAGGCGACCCATACCGGCGAGAATCCCATTAGATGGATATTTTTTATTTTACCTATAATCGGCGGGTTGATATCCGGCATACTGGTTTACACTTTCGCTCCTGAAGCTGAAGGGCATGGCGCCGACGCCATGATTGATTCTTTCCATAATAAAAAAGGTGTAATAAGAGGGCGAGTTCCTTTAATCAAATCCCTTGCCACAATAGCTACTCTGGGTCTTGGAGGCAGCGCCGGGCGGGAAGGACCCATCGCTCAGATCGGCGCCGGTTTCGGCTCCTGGATTGCCACCAGGTTTGGTCTTACAGCCAAAGACAGAAGAATAATGCTTTTAGCCGGCACCGCGGGAGGTCTTGGCGCCATATTCAGAAGCCCCCTGGGCGGCGCCATCACCGCCATTGAAGTTCTCTATTCCGAGGATTTCGAGTCTGAGGCGATGATTCCCTGTATAATTTCCTCTGTTACCGGATACGCGATCTTTGCCTCGATTTTCGGGTATGGAAAGATATTTGATATTCCGCCCTTTACCTGGACAAACCCGGTGGAGCTTTTCTTCTACATCTTTCTAGGACTTTTGTGTGTTCCTGTGGGAAAATTTTATGTCTGGTTCTTCTACATGAACAGGGACAAGATTTTCAGAAAAATCAGGCTTCCAAAAATATTATCTTTTATCAGGTCCGGCGACGACAAAAGAAAATTCCCCAGGTTTCTCATCCCCGTAATCGGCGGTCTGGGGGTTGGCCTGGTGGGGCTTCTGGTTCCCCAGAGCTATGGCAGCGGCTGGGGAACGATTCAGGACGCCCTGTCCGGAGCGGGCAAATTCAGCCAGGTCGGACAGGCGGCTCTGTTTTCCATGTTGATTATTCTTCTGGCGAAAATCGTCACCACTTCTTTTACCATAGGCTCAGGCGGGTCCGGCGGCGTTTTTGGTCCCACATTGTTTATAGGGGGTATGCTTGGGGGAATCGTTGGAATGGGCGTTGAGATGATATTCCCAGGTCTTCTGGACAACCATGCCGCTTTTGTCCTTGTTGGAATGGGTGGCTTTTTCGCGGGTGTGGCCAACGCGCCCATCGGCGCCCTTTTAATGTGCTGTGAAATGACAGGCGGGTATGACCTTCTTGTACCCCTCCTCCTTGTTTCGGGCATAGCGATTTTGTTCTCAAGAAGCTGGTCCATCTATGAAAAGCAGGTAAAAGATAAGTTTTCCAGCCCGGCCCATCTTGGCGATCTTACCATTGACGTACTTGAGAACATGTCTGTAAAAGACGCCTATCGTTCTGATGTTTCTATGACGGTTTTGCCGAACAACATGAGCTTTGGTGAATTCCGCAAGCTCATTATCGAGTCAACGGAGAGCTATTTTCCCATAAAGGACTACAACGGCGACCTTACCGGCATTGTTGCTGTAAAAGACAGCAGGCAAGGTATTTTCGAGCAGGGTCTTGACGAGCTTGTTGTTCTTTCAGACATCGCCATGCCGTTGGTTTCGGTTCACCCTACCGATAACCTGAGGGACGCTCTTGTTAAATTTCTAAAGTCGAGCTACATGGCTTTTCCAGTGGTGGACGAGAAGAACCCGAATAATATATTGGGGGTCTTAAGACACGAAGACCTTATTGGCGCCTATCATAAACAGGTTCTTTTTTTAAAAAAGACCGGCGAGTAGAACAAATTTGTCCCACATCCATATAAAAGATATGTTATATTTCCAGTATTGAACCAATTGCCACAGGATCATTGCTATGGGCTTTTCCCAATTCGCCGACCAGTCAAAATTTAAAAAAAACCTGATAATCATTTCGCCTGTGATATTGGGTTATCTTTTCGGAACATCCGAGTTATCAATCAGAAATCTCTTCTTCTTGGCCATATTGTCCCTGGCTTTTCTCTTGCTGATAAGTTGGGTTCGCTTATGGGAAACTCCCGAAACAACCGTTATGCCTCTTTTCACCGGGATATTAGTTCTGCTCGCGGCGCCTCTTTTTATTCTCTGGGTGATGTTTGACCATGTTCTTTGTACAGGGATAATTACCCTGGTCCTTGCCTTTGTCTTTTACGCGGATTTTATCAATTTCAAAAGCAGAGCAGTTCTTTCAACAGTAACTTTCTTTGTAATGGTTGTAATTATATTCGCCGCCGGATATGGCGCCGCCGCCGGCATTAATCCAAACGCCTTTATTTTCGGTATATTTTTCGGAC
>CAYSHR010000472.1:0-3604 GCA_964430795.1 uncultured bacterium | reverse complement strand
CAATGCCGCCGCTGAATCAATCAACTTTTTTACCCATTCAGGATCGGGATTCCCTTTCTTGATTGCGGTGGCGATTATGCCTGTGCCAAGAGGCTTTGTCAGCACCAGTAGATCGGAAGGGCAAGCCCCCTTCTTTGACCAGATTTGATCCGGGTGAACGGCGCCGGTAACAGCCATGCCGTACTTCGGTTCATTATCCTCGATACTGTGCCCGCCAATTACAGAAACTCCCCCTTCCACCGCTTTCTCATTTCCGCCCCTTAGTATTTCCGCCAGAACATCCATTCCCGGATCGTCGCCTGATGGAAAAGCGATGATATTTAAAGCGGTAAGGGGCGTGCCTCCCATGGAATATATATCAGACAAGGAGTTGGCCGCGGCGATCTGACCAAAAGCAAAAGGGTCATCGACAATGGGGGTAAAAAAATCCACTGATTGAACAAGGGCAAGATCATCCCGGATTAAATAGACGCCGGCGTCATCCACAGCGTTCACTCCAAAAAGAACCCTGGGGTCATCACTATCAGGAAAGTTTTTTAACGCCTTCGCCAGCTCCACCGGCGATAATTTGCACCCTCAACCGGAGCCGTGGGAATACTCTGAAAGACGCTTTTTTCTGTTTTGCAATATGTCCATTTTATCAGCTTGCCACCTGAATTATTTTTTATCTTTAAGTGCAAAAAGATCTTCTATTGTAAATAATGTCCAGAGGTCGTAACCGGCTTCCTCGATCTTTTTACGCCCTCCTTCCATTCTGTCAAGGAGGGCCATTATTCCAATAATGTTGCATTTGGGATAGGACTTATTGAGGTTGTCCACCGCCCGCAATATGGACCCTCCAGTGGTGATGACATCCTCGATCATCAGAACATTTATCTTGTCATCGGGATCCACATACCCCTCAACATATGACCGGGTGCCATATTTTTTTGGCTCTTTTCGAATATAAAACCCTCTGATAGGTTCTTTTCTCAAAAAGCTTTCAATGGTAATGGCCGTCACCATTGGCGCCGCGCCGAATATTGCGCCTCCTATGGCGTCAACATATTTTTCATACTCCCTAATCTTCTCAAAGAAAAGCTCACCCACCAGTTTTATCGCCTCCGGTTCCGAGGCGCTGGCGCGAAAATCGAAATAGTAGGTTGATTTTTTCCCCGACGCCAATGTGAAGTCGCCGGTCATGAAAGAAAACCGTGCTAAAAAATCGAGCAAGCGATCTCTCTTATCCGTATTCAAATCTCTCTCCTTGATAATTCATAATCCAACTGGGACCATATTAATATGGTTGTTCAGATAATCCAGTAAAATCGAAATTTTCCCGCAAATAATAAACTTCCCCTGAAACTTGAAGCCATGGAGAAAGTAAAAAGGATGTCTCATTGACAAGCTTGTTGCCATATTCCTGCGTTTCGCCACTATAACCTTCAATCCATTCCAAGTGGACCCTGGGAGTGTCGGGTCCAGGGGCACGCTGGGTTTTTCTCAAAAGCCTTGCCATAACTTTTCTCCTTCCATAGTATGGGCTCACCTTTTAATTCAAGGAAAAATGATGACTGACTCTTGTTTCCTTCTATTTATTGTTCTTACCGTTTTATTTCTCATATTCCCCATGGTTGGATGCGAAAACGGTGAAAGTGGCGACAAAGACAAAGATATTTCGGATGATGACGACACAGGCGCGGATGATGACTATGACTATGACGACGACTTTGACGATGATGACAGCCATGCCCCGACAGTTATGCCCTGGGATTGCTCAGGAAACATTGATGGGCAAACAGTTGGTTTATTTACATACAAATTGGAGACTTCCCAGGGATACACTCTTTTTGCTCCTTTATCCTCTAAAACCACATACCTTATCGATATTTGCGGCAGAGAGGTTCACAGTTGGAAGAGCGCCTATCCTCCCGGTCACGCGGCTTATCTCCTCGAGGACGGCTCTTTGATTCGAACCGCGGTGGTCTCCCCATCCCAGAATCCAACATTTAACGCGGGAGGCGCCGGAGGCAGGGTCGAGCGTTTTGATTGGGAGGGCAACCTGATCTGGGAATTTGACTACGCCGATCCAAGCCATGTTACACATCATGATATTGAAGTGCTGCCCAATGGAAATATATTGATGATCGCGTGGGAAAAGAAATCCTGGGACCAGGTAATCGCCAATGGCAGAGACCCTGGGCTTATGGTCGGCGACTCACTCTGGGTTGACTATATCATTGAAGTGGAACCAACGGGCGCTTCGGGTGGAAATATAGTTTGGGAGTGGCGCCTCTGGGATCATATGATTCAGGATTTTGATCCGACAAAAGCCAACTATGGAGTTGTTAATCAGCACCCCGAACTCATAGACATCAATTTTTCAAGAGGAGGCAAAACCGACTGGACCCACTCCAACTCAGTTGATTATAATCCCGACTTTGATCAGATAATGATCAGTGTACTTGGATTTTGCGAGCTTTGGATCATCGATCATGGCACAACTACAGCCCAGGCCGCCGACCACGCCGGTGGAGCACGCGGAAAAGGCGGAGACCTCCTGTATCGATGGGGAAATCCCCAAACCTACGGTGTTGGAAATGTGACGGATCAAGCATATTTCTATCAACATGACGCTCATTGGATTACAGAAGGATTGCCCGGGCAGGGGGCTATCCTGGCTTTTAATAACGGAGAAACCCGTCCTGAAGGGGATTTCTCATCCATTGACCAGATCATTCCGCCAGTGGATATAGACGGCAATTATTCTTATACCGCCGGAACTCCTTATGCCCCTTTGTCAACCGAGTGGACCTTCTTTGCCACACCGCCCCAGTCCATGTTCTCCGTGGCAATTTCCGGCGCCCAAAGACTTCCAAATGGAAACACCCTGATCTGCGTTGGGAATTATGGCGCCTTTATTGAGGTAACAAAAGAGGGTAAAATTGTGTGGGAATATATAAACCCCGTGGTGAATGATTCTCCTCTAACTCAAGGCGATCCGGTTCCTGAAAATTCCAGCGGCACTCAAAACAGTGTGTTCCGCGCCTATAGATACAGCTTCGATTACCCTGGCTTTGATGGAAGGGATTTGACCCCAGGCGATTATATTGAACTTTATGAATAATTGTGAAAGCGTAATCATGAGATATATTTTTATGGGCACTCCGGCATTTGCCAAAGTCATATTAAAGGCCATGATTGAAGCCGGAAGAATTCCTGTAGGAGTTCTTTCACAACCTGATCAACCAGCGGGAAGGGGAAAAAATCTGACGCCGTCGCCTGTAAAAATATTGGCTGAGCAATATGATATTCCCATTCGTCAGCCCCGCAAGATAGGGCAACCCACCAGGGACTGGATGAAAGAGTTGAAGCCGGACATCTGCGTTGTGGCGGCCTATGGAAAAATTCTGTGCCGGGAAACACTGGATGTGGCCAGGTATGGGTGCATCAACGCCCACGCCTCCCTGCTGCCTAAGTACAGGGGTGCCGCGCCTGTCACCTGGGCCATTGTCAATGGTGAAAAAGAGACCGGGGTTTCCATTATGCGCATTGACCAGGGAATGGATACGGGGGATGTTCTGCTGCAAAAAAAAGTCCCCATCGAGATTGGCAAAACATGCGG
>CAYSHR010000471.1:0-3608 GCA_964430795.1 uncultured bacterium | reverse complement strand
GCCAGAGCTTTTGCGAAACTCTCTCTTGAAACAGACTCCGGATCTCCTATGACCCCGGGAATATGCCTGCTGACAGCATCCATAACAACAAGGGCGGCAGCCTCACCCCCTGTCAAAACAAAATCACCTATGGATAATTCTCCATGACAGTAGTGATCGATAATTCTCTGATCCATTCCCTCGTACCGGCCGCAAACCAGAATAATCTTTTTCTCATTTTCAGCGATTTCCCTCGCAATCCGGTCGTTAAGAACCCGGCCCCCGGGGGAGAGTGCGAAAACTTTGGCATTTGGAGAGTCTTTTTTGGCTTTAGTTATTGCTTTTGACAAAGGCGCCGGCATCATTACCATGCCCGGTCCGCCGCCAAAAGGCGCGTCGTCAGTCTGTCTGTGGCGCCCTTTTGCGTATTCCCGAAGATTATAGATATTGACACGAACTTTTTCGCCCGCAATAGCTTTTTCTAAAAGTCCATGTTTTAAAGGTGAGTTAAAAAAATCAGGGAAAATGGTGATTATCGAAAAAATCATCTTTCTAAATCATCTCCTTCATTGGCTTGATGAAAATGGTTTTCTTTTCTCTATCCACATCAACTACAACGTCGTCAATATATGGAATCAAAATCTCTTTACCGTCTATTGCTGATTTTATTTGCAATACGTCGTTGGCGCCGGTGGGAATAACAGAAATTACATCTCCCAGATATTTCCCCTCTATTGTGACAACCCTGGAATTGACAAGCTCAAACCAGTAATATTCGCCATCCTCAAGGGTGGCAATATCGTCTTTTGCGGCAAATACTTCGCGCCCTACAAGGGGCAAAAGTTGATTTATGTCCGTTATACGTTTGGTTTTGACAACATAAAAACCCTTTCTCGCGGTTACCGAGGCAACCGAATATTTTTCAGGTTTTCCCATTTTTGACTTGATAAATATTCTGGTCAGGCTGAGTAAGTTTTCTGATTCCATGCCAAAGGCTCTTAGGCGAAAAGCACCCTTTAGCCCTTGAGGTTTTGTTATTTTGCCCAGGGGTATCAGGTTAGTAAAAGGCATTTGATAAAATTATCCCTTGACCTGAAAAGGCTGAAAGAAGCTCCGAATATTTAATAATTATTCGATAATTTCCAAAACAGAGCGTTTTCTGATTTTTGTGCTTGCGGCAGAAAGAATTGTCCGCATAGCCCGTGCGGTTCTTCCATTCTTTCCAATAACCTTGCCAAGGTCGTCTTTGGCGACTTTCAGTTCAATGACAGATGTGTTTTCGCCTTCGATTTCAGAAACAGCCACATCATCAGGATAATCAACCAGAGCTTTTGCGATGTACTCAATAAGTTCCTTCATTTGCACTCCCCTTACAAGTCCAAGTTCAACCGTGTGTCATTTATTAATCACACGTATAGCATATCATAGCATAACGTTTTTTCTAAGAATTCTTATAAAAAAAATATCTAACCAAGCAAGTTCATTTTCTTGAGAAAATTCCTGACGGTATCTGTCGGCTTTGCGCCCTGGCTGAGCCAGTATTTGACTCTATCTTCCTTGATGTTTACTTTCTCCTCCTCATTTTCCTTTTTTGGGTCGTAAGTACCCAACTGTTCGATGAATCTGCCATCACGAGGAGAGTCGCCATCAGCAACGATTACGCGATAAAAAGGGCTTTTCTTGGCGCCAAATCTTGTAAGTCTAATTCTTGCAGCCATAATCTTCTTTCGATTCCTCCCGACTATTTATCTAGTCAAAAAGTGATTAAACTAAAAATTAAAAAATATCCTAAAATGGGAAAAAATCTCCCATACCTTTCATCTTCTTCTTTTTACCTTTGCCATCGCCGGACTGCATCTTTGCCATCTTCTTGAGCATTTTTTTTGCCTGGACATATTGTTTTAACAGGCCGTTTACGTCCTGTATCGATGTACCTGACCCTTTTGATATCCTTTTGCGACGGCTCCCATTGATTATCTGATGATTTTTACGCTCAGCTCTTGTCATGGAATTTATTATCGCTTCAATACGTGATAGCTGTTTCTCATCAACATCGAGGTTTTTCATGGCCTTGTTATTGCCCATTCCAGGAATCATTGAGAGGATCGATTCCATGGAACCCATTTTGCGGACCTGGCGAAGTTGGTCTCTGAAATCCTCGAGAGTAAATTGAGCCTTGCGTAATTTTTTCTCAAGCTTGGCGGCCTCTTCGGCATCCATGGAGGCTTCAGCTTTTTCGATAAGGGTCATCACGTCGCCCATGTTCAGAATGCGACCCGCGACTCTATCGGGATGAAATACCTCAATCTCATCAAGTTTTTCGCCGATGCCTACCAGCTTCAGGGGTTTTCCGGTTACCTCCCTGATGGATAAAGCCGCGCCTCCTCTGGCGTCACCGTCCATTTTCGTAAGAACAACGCCGGTGATATCCAGAAGGTCATTAAAATCCTTGGCTACGGTAACCGCGTCCTGCCCTGTCATGGCATCAGCCACAAAGAGGATTTCCGAGGGATTAACGGCATCCTTGATCCGTTTGACCTCTTTCATCATCTTTTCGTCGATGTGTAACCGGCCGGCGGTATCGATTATGACCACGTCATAGCCATTAAGGTCGGCGTTGGCCATGGCTTTTCTGGATATCTCCACCGGGTCCATTTTGGGGGTTGAATCAAAAACAGGCACATCAATTTGCCCGGCAAGGGTTTTGAGTTGGTCAATAGCGGCAGGGCGATAGACATCCGCCGGAACCAGGTAAGGTCTTTTGCCTTTCCCCTTGAGCATCAACGCGACTTTGCCGGCGGAGGTTGTTTTACCTGAACCCTGCAGGCCGACAAACATCAAAGGAACCGGAGGCTTTTTCTGTAAATCAAGTTCCGCGCTCTGGCCGCCCATGGTGTTGGTCAGCTCTTCATGGACAACCTTGATAAACTGCTGCCCGGGAGTAAGGGATTTCATTACCTCAGTGTCAAGAGCCCGCCCCTTGACCCTCTTGATAAAGCCTTTGACAACACGGAAATTTACATCAGCCTCAAGAAGGCTCATCCGCACCTCTTTTAAAGCGTCCCGGATGTTCTTCTCTGTCAGCTTTCCGTGACCTCGGAGCTTTTTGAATACTCCATTTAGTTTGTCGCTCAAGCTTTCGAACATAAAAATCCCCTGCCGTAAAAACGACATAAAGGCGAAAACTATAGCCACAGGCCGCAAAAAGTCAAGGAAAAGTTTGCCTTTTCATGGGGTAAGGGCGTGTGAGAAATTTATACATTGTTGGTTCACCTGGAAAGTTTAATAAAGCATTGGGTCGCCACGGAGCAAGCAGAGTATTGGTCTCTACCACTGCTTCATTCACAATTGGGTGATGTTTATTCATGTGCCATATGTGTTATCAGGAAATCCAAAACAGGTCTCCCCTGTATGGTCATCATCGTCGTTATCTTTGTCACATGATAACCCTATGATCAGCATGCACGCCAATAACAATAAAAGGGCAACTAAAATTATCTTTTTCTTTTTCTTCTCCTTCTTAGTTTGCCCTGGAAAAAGTGGGAACATGTACTTGTTACGTGTCCCCAGGTTTTCATGAGATCGGGGTACACGATCCCCATTTTCCCAATATCATTGACAATGCCGGC
>CAYSHR010000470.1:0-3626 GCA_964430795.1 uncultured bacterium | reverse complement strand
AGTTTCATCTGGACTGGCACCAGCCCTTTTATGGAAGCACAATGGGCGTGGTTCACTTTACTGACGATGCCCGCACTACAGTTGCTTCTTACGGGGACTGGGGAGATAGCTGCATCTGGTCCGGAACATATCTTGCCAGCCAGGCTTTCAGATATCATATCACCGGAGACCCTGTGGCCAAAGCCAACGCCATTCGAACAGCCGAATCCCTCGACCGCCACCTGCATGTTACAGGGCGCGCGGGGTTTATCGCCCGGTATGTCGGCGAGCAGGACCCTTTGATTTATGGCGGGGACGCTTGGTGCGACAGTCCAACTGAGGACAGATGCCACCACCACGAGACCGGCCCATTCGCTGGTGATTTCTGGTGGGGAGAAACAAGCCGGGATCAATACACCGGGTGGTTTTTTGGCATGGTCACAGCCTTTGACCTGGTGGACGATCAGGATATGCGGAACATGATTTACGATGACGTTATCGAAGTCCTGGATGATCTTATCGACAAAAACTGGTGGATCATTGACGAGGCCGGCGAATTTACAGACGCCGCGCCAAATGTACTTGCGACCCAGCAACTTTCCTGGTCCCTTATCGGGTATCATATTACAGGATTCGCAAGATACAAACAGCAGGTGCAAAACTGGATCGCCGATTCAAAACGGGCGCACATGAAGCTGATGAATATCACATTTATGAACAAGTACTCCCAATATTACGGAAACAACCTGGGGCATCAGAACTCATACACACTTCTCAGATTGGCTAAAGTTTATCTTGGGCAGGATGACTACGATTTTCTTGTGGACATCTTCGAAAATCAAACCCACAAATATGTGCGTCTTTCTCACAACGCCTTTTTCAACGCCATCTTTATGAGCCAGGGACTCTACGATTCCACAGCTTCGCCCGATCCTTATCAGGAACAGCTTGAGCAGGACATTGACGAATTCAGGGATTCTCCCAATTGGGTGTACGCGGTTGACCCGCCTGTTGTCCCTCTTGATCCCATATCGATCTTACTGGACCAACTCATGACCACCTATCCCTTCCTGGCACAAATAATGGGGGATGTGGACCCCCAGGCTCTTGAAGCCTTTCCGGTTTACCATCAAAGATCCACCGACTTTTTATGGCAACGAAATCCTTTTGCCGTTGGCGCCTCTGGCTCGGATGATTTAAGCACAACGCGCCCTGGAGTGGACTACCTTGTGGCCTACTGGATGGCCTCATATCACAAGTACATAGATAAAACATTTTAGCCGGCGAGCCGCCGGTCCCAATGACCCGACGACACATTTGGAATGGATTGAAAGCTGTCGTGGCAGGGCGAAAAAAACGTGGGCAGGTTTATTGCTGCCAGCGGCTCGCTGGTGTCCCACACCACCCGTTTTCTTTGGTCCACGCCATTGCTCGTAGGGGCGATTCACGAATCGCCCAGTGCGACTTGATGTGGTTATAAGCTTGTCAAAGAAATATCTCTTTTTATTCCAGGTTAAAGCATAGCTTTAACCGTGGGATTCCAAAGGGACGTGTTCCTTTGGCGGGGTATGGGGCTGAGCCCCATCCCCATCCTATCTTTCCCAGGGCTTATCTATCATCAATCTATCAAAGATTGTTTTGGCGATGACGGCATGGCCTTCCGGTGTGGGATGGACATTGTCAGGGGGGCCGAAAAGGGGGTTTCCGCCCATTTTTAACTCATTTTCAAAGGGTGTAAAAATATCTATGCCGGGATCGTGTTCATAGCCGATGACCATTTTCATGGAGCCGTCTTTTTCAAGATATGGGGGCTGGATAAAATAGCAGCTAAATCCATTTTCCTCGCCCACCAGTTTCATGTCATTCAGATTTTCCAGATAATCCTTTTCCGGGACTCGCTCGACCACATCTTCGACAGGGGTTATTTTCAGCCGCGCGCCGTATATTGACCTGACCATAATCTCATAGGCGTAAAGACGTTTTAAAAGCCCCATGAATGGAAGAAGGGCGGCGGGCGGGTCAACCATTGGGCGCTGGTCCCCATCTGTAAATCCCAAAGCGGGAATAATGTCGTTTATTCCAAAGTACGCGGTTATGGCGTCGGGTTTATAGGCGAGTCCTTTTTTTCTTAAAAGCCACCTGCCCTGAAAGCTGGTATATCCAGGGCATCCGAAATTGAGCACCGTGATTTTTTTTTCAGGCAGCGCCTCTGTGAGCAATTCCTGAAGCTTCGCGGGGTATGTCTGTCGCCAGGATACGGGCTTTGGCCCGACGCCGAAAGTGCAGCTATCCCCAAAACAGATAACCCGAAATTCCCCAGGCTTTTTTTTCTTGTCAACCAAAGGGCCGCGAAAACCCTGGCTGTTGACTTCATAACCGAGATTGCCCGCTTTTAATTTCCAGAAAAGAACCGGGTCGTGGTCATACATGGCAGGCTGTTCAAGATGAGGATTCGCGAATTGCCAGAAGGGCAGCGCCCTTATCAGCCCAGGGTAAAGAGTCCTTACAATCACCTCGGTAAAACCGAAAAAGAGGACCACGACAGCAAGGGCGAACCCAATCCTTTTCAGCAAATTCAATCCTCTTTTTTCCTCATTTCCGGTCATGGCAGAAGTCCATTCTCGACCAGAGTTTTTGCAATTGCGTCGGCCATTATTTTTGCTCCATCCCAATTAAAATGAACAGGGTCTCGATCAGGATCAGCAAAGAGATCCGGGTTATTCCCAAAAACATTTTGAAGATCAATAAATGGCGCACCCGCCAATCTTGACGCCTCGCGCGTGGCGTAAAAATAGCTTTTATGAATATCGATTCCGTGAGCCTCTACCCATGTCGTGTCGCCATCTAGATATACAGGCGCCACAAGTATGACCTTTCCTCCTCCTCTTTGAACCTGCTCGGCCATTTTCACCAGATTCTCTTTATATTTTTCCAGAGGAACCCTGGGCGAAAACCTGATGGATAAAATCAATTGCCGGACCAGCCTGTATGTGAGCCGGTTTTGGAATTTGTGAATTCGCGCCTTCTGCCCTTTAGTTGGAAACCTTACCTTATGATCCGCTACGCCGAGTTTGGCTTTCCAGTGATCGTTCCAACCAAATTGAATTATCACGATGTCGGGTTTTTCTCTTGCCAGTTCTCTTCTCAAATAGACAAGACCCTGGTGTGAAGTGTACTCGGGAACTCCTCCGTTAAACACCTCGACTTTTTTTTCGTAACCAGACAAAGCAAGGGCGTCAGGCAAAAGTTCAGGGTAGCCCTTTCCATTGTAAAAAACAGTAACGCTGTCGGCCAGGCAAATTATCTTGGGATTGTCCCCTGAAAACCTCGGTTCGACATTAGGAAGCTTCCAGAATCGGTGTGGATCAAACCGGCCGTAAAGCTCCCCGGAAACAGCAAACCTTATATCTTTTTCCATAAGAGAATATTCCGGCGGTCCCTGATAGCCGGTTATGGCCAGGGCAATCTCCAGTCCACCTAAAAACAGAACAAGGGCAATTAATGTAAACAGAAGTTTTTTCATTCTTCTAAAACCGGACATGTTCTATACCAGCACCAGTTTTGAACCTGCCCTTCTTTGCAATAATTTTCTTCGAAAATCTCGTGGGCGTCGGCGCAGGGCGGATCAAGATTCATTACGGTATAAA
>CAYSHR010000469.1:0-3639 GCA_964430795.1 uncultured bacterium | reverse complement strand
ACGAATCGCGTCAAACTGAATCTGCATAGGGTCAACGTAGGCCACCACATAGTTGTTAACCTTCTCATGATATTGGTAACCATATCTCCCTTGGGGATTGGGCGCGAAGTCATATAGTGGCGCGCCACCGCCCCCTGTAGTTACATGGGGCACTCCGCTAAGTTCAGCCCGGGCGTAGAAATGGTCATGCCCGCAAAAGACAGCATCGACTTTATCTCGTAAAAAGGGCTCTAAAATCAACCAGGCGACAACATTAGGTGTGCGGCCGCTTTTCCAGGTAAAAGCAGGTTCGTGCCACAGGGCAATAATAAAATTTGTATGAGGATCAGCCTGGGCAGCGGCGATATCGTTAATCAACCAGGCCATCTGTGGTGAAGAAGGCAAAGTCAACAACCACCATTTTTCAATATCAATTACAATGAAATGAATGTTGGCGAAATCGAAGCTGTAGTAAGTAGGGTGAGTAGGGGCGCCTGTATCAAACAACCGATCCCAGTTGTCGTCACCAAAAAGCCCTGTGCCCGAGTCATATCCATCCTCGTGATTGCCAAATACCGGATACAAGGGCACAGTAGCCATAAGTTCCTTGTCAGCGTGGAACATGTATTCCCAATCGTAAACATCCTCACCGCTTCCAACAAGATCGCCGGAATTGAAATAGAGGGAAGGCTGCTCGCCGATAATGGCCGAAATAACAGTTTCGTGCTCTACGTTTGGAGAGCCGACTGTCCCCCCTCTGGAGTCGCCATAAAGCACCAACACCTGGCTTTCCTGAGTATTGGGAAAAGTCCTGAACTCGTAATCCGATGAAATATCGCCACTATGAGAAATTCTGTAATGGTAGCTGTTATCCATGGCAAGACCGTCAACGCGAACTTTGTGTTGATATCTTATGTAGCTTGGAAGATTAAGGGTTTCCGGCGTGCTTTGGGCGGAACTCCCGTATGATATGGTCTCTCCCCATTCCACAGTGCCGGCGCCTGACACATTTGTCTCAA
Source organism: uncultured bacterium (assembly GCA_964430795.1). Classification (GTDB taxonomy): domain Bacteria; phylum Lernaellota; class Lernaellaia; order JACKCT01; family CAYSHR01; genus CAYSHR01. The sequence goes on along the minus strand of CAYSHR010000469.1, from coordinate 2,641 downwards.
AGCAGATAGTCACCCCATCCCTTGTAACATTCTGAAGATAAGGCCCCTTGGTGACAGCGCAAAAAGCAAGGACCGGCACAAGAAGACAAATAATCGTAAAAACAAGAACATTTCTTATCATGGATCAACCTCCCATATCAGTTTTTTACTGATGAATAATAACATAAGTTCAAACTGTTTTCCCAGAAAGAATTGAATTGCCGTTCACATTAACTGACTCTATTTTCTTGGAATGTTAACTTAAAACAATTGATAAATGTCAAAATATAGCAAGACATTGATTGACAAACTGCTGGAATAGAACATAATCTTGGATCATATCAGCCGATATGATTAAAAAATTCTAAGGATTTCATATGACTATAAATAATTTCTTTCGAAAAATAGATAAAGGTAAAAAAGACAGGCGAGATTTTAATTCAACTCTTTTAAAGCTTTTTGCCTCTGGTCTATTTGCTTCATGGCCTTTATCAAAACTTATCACGGTTTCTGTCGCTGACGAGAGTGAAGGGGATAAGGAAAAGCCAAAAGTCACCACTGATATAAAAACTCCCACTCCGGCGCCCGCGGCTACACCAATCCCGATTCATCCCCTGGCAAAGCCATACATAGGGCAGAAACTGAAATATGAAATCACCTTCCTTGGTATTTTGAAAGCCGCTGAAGGAAAGTATACATTTAAGCAGGGACCGGGGGCGACATACATTGGAGTTATGGAAGCAAAAGCCGCGGGGATCATCGGGAAAATCACCAAGCATAGAACCTTGACCCTGGAATCCAACATGTCTGTAAAAAAAATAAACGGCGTTGAGAGATTTATCGCCAATATTTTTAAACAAACATCTAAAAGAACAGACAAAACTTACAAGTCAACATACATAATGAACTATGCTAAAAAACGGTATCTTTATAAAAAGGAAAAAAATGGAAACATCATAAAAAAGCGCAACAGAAGAATTAAGGGTGACCTTCCTTACGATGATTTCGTGGTGGCGGGATTCAATTTCAGAAGCCAGGTCTATGGAAAAGTTGATTTCGGTAAAACATTTACAGTTACTACAATTCCATACAAAGGCGTGACCAGCTTTAAATTCCACATTGCCACAAAACAGGAGATGGAAAAGAAGATAAAATGGATATCCAAATATAAAGACACAAAATATATGGCTGTAATAAAAATCGATAAAAAGATATTCGGAATGAAATCAGGCATCGCTTATATGCTCGGGACAGAAAAACTTCTTCCCCTGGCCGCGGCTATTGAAGATGTTTCGGGCTTTGGCAGAGTCAACGCTGACATAGTTCGATAGATAATCGCTTACCTATCGCGGCATGGTTGGAGATGGGGGGACATGACCCCATTTCTAAACAATAGACGGCATTGTCAATGATACAAGGGAAATGGGGATCGTGTACCCCGATCTCATAAAATCAGGGGAGACGCGACAAGTACATCTCCCCGCTTTTCCAAAAACCTCCTGTAACTGAATGATTACAATTTCCTTGAGTTTTTCGCCACCTCTTGCGAAGATATAATAAGGAGGTAGTAATGGGTGAAAGCGAAATACTGATTAATTTCGGTATTGCGTTGGCACTGGGCGCACTGGTTGGAATCGAGCGGGAACGCTATTTTGACATCAAGGAGAGGGCGAGTTTTGCCGGTGTAAGACCCTTCTCCATTGTATGCCTGCTTGGAGCGGTCTGCGGATTTCTCACCGAACCGGTGGGACCATGGATTGCCATTATCGGCTTGCTCGCGGTTGCCGGCTTCTCGATTGCCACCTACCTTGGCACCCTCAAATTCTGTGAAGGGCACATCGGAACAACCACCGAGTTCGCCTTTATTTTTACCTACCTGATCGGCCTTATCCTACCTTTGAAAATCAATTATATAGGATATTTCATTGAAGGCCGATCCCTGGGCGTAGCCCTTGGCATCGCCCTTACAGTACTTTTGTCCATCAAGTCCTATACAAAAAAGCTAAGCAGCAATATTTCAAAAGAAGATGTGTCAGCCACATTAAAATTTGGCATCATCTCCCTTGTTATTCTCCCTTTCCTGCCAAAAGAAACTTTTGATCCATGGGGCGTTCTCTCCCTTTATAACGTATGGCTCATGGTTGTACTGGTTTCGGGTATAGGCTTCTCAGGTTACATTGCCACAAAGCTACTTGGTGGACGCAGGGGTCTTGGCGTAACAGCCCTGCTTGGCGGTCTATGGTCATCAACGGCAAAGCCCTGACCACTTTGACCTCGCAGACCGACGTGTAGTCACCGTGATGCATGTAGGGTGGGTTCGTGTCCAGGCGTATCCATACGGGTGTCGCGTAGTCAAACGCCGGATCGGCGGTACTCGTGAGGAAGTTGATCGATAGCTCGGCCCGCTCCGCCAAGTCCAACGTGTCGGGCACGTCAACCTCATACATATCTGCGCTGCGATAACTCTCCGTCATTGTCCGTCTCCCTCCTGCACGCTACCGAGCCACTCCACGCCAGTGCACGGACCAGAGTAAGTGGCCAGTCTAGAACCAGACTCCCTTGACTTCTACCTCGCACTTCTCAATGGGTACGTCCTCTTACACCATCCCGAGCTGCGGCCTCGTCGAGCAGTGTCTGCACCCGGAAAGTGCCACAATCATCA
>CAYSHR010000468.1:0-3647 GCA_964430795.1 uncultured bacterium | reverse complement strand
CCGGAAAACTCATGATTTATCCAGAAAACCGATAAGCCGGGAAGGAACAGACTCATCGAAGACTTCCATGTTATCCTGCCTGAATCGAATATAGATGGGCTTTTCAATGAAATACCATGGATTCGAGGCAAGGCAGTCCAGCCCTTGTTTGTGAACAATTTGGCAATCAACAGCCTGAATCTCACCCTTGGTGGTTTTCTGAACCCGCAACAAACCCTTTTCCCGAAGATGGTTTTCGAATCGCTGAATGTGAATCTCTATGTCGCATCCCAGGTATCGAACAAAAGCCAGCCAGGGTCCGGGAATTTTTTGGCCTCTAATGTAGACCGGCGCGTCAAAAGCCTTGTTGAAATAGTGATTCACGCCGTAAAGCTGTTCCATATGGTGGATGTAAGTCAGAGATTCTCCAAGGGGCGCGCCCAGGAAAAGAAAAATTGTTCCGGCGTGGCGAAGCCTTGAAAAAGCGCTGCGCTGACCATACGCGCTCTTGCCCACATTTCGGCAGATTTCACCGGCTTTGGGTCCTATGGCGGTTAATGAAAACAGAGGATGAAGGGAGCGAATAGCGCCCTTTTTTACACGGATATATTCAGAAAAGTTGCAGACCTCTCCTGGCGATTCCTCATAGATAAAAGGCGTATTGCTCCGTGCGTAATCATATGAAAAAGTCGGCGCTACTATTGTGCCCTTATTGCCTATCACCTCGCGGATAGAGAGATAAACCCATTCCAGCCAGAGGATTCGGCGCGCGGCGCCGCCCAGTGCGCACCTGATTTCCCGATCAGGTTTTGGAAGTGGAAGCCGGGTCAGGTCTGTGGCCGTGTAAACCACATCTCCCTTGCCAATGCCAAGGCGCCTGATGTTATTGACCAGGGATTGATCCTGTTCCAGCAATCCTTCGGCTGCCTCCAAACTCACTCCTTTTCGTCTGATTTCGTTTCGATCCCGCCTTTGCGGGCTTTTTTGTAACGGTAGTTGAATTGATCCTCTTTAACAATCTCAACTTTGGTGGGAATTTTGTATCGGGTCAGTCGATCTTTGGCGAATCGCCGAACTTTCTTTTTCATTTCCGCCCTGCCAAGCCCTTCCACTGTGGGTGTAATACGGGCAACCACCATGTTTCCCATCATTGGGTGAGGCATGCCGATGACCGTCACATCCCGCACTTCGTCCATTTCCAACAATGTGTTTTCCACTTCAGCGGGAAAGACTTTTTCCCCGCCCACATTGATGATGTCGGATTCTCTGCCCATGAACCTGATGTATTCGCCCTCCTGCTCCACCATATCGCCGGTGCAAAGCCAGCCCTTCTGGTCAAATGGATTATCAGCGTTGAGGTAGCCCTGCATGGCGCTGTCGGCTTTGATCCAGAGTATTTTGTTCACCACTTTTGTCTCAAACCCCTCCCCGCCGATTTTTACAAACTTGGAATCCGAGGACCTTGACTTGCTGCGCAATATGCCCACCTCGGACAAGCCGTAGGTTTGCTGAAGTCTGACATCCGGAAAGAGCTTATGGATTTCGGCCAGAGTATTGTCAGACATCATCTCAGTGCCGTAAGTAATGACGCGAAGGGACGATAGATCGTAATTTTCATATTCCTTTGACAAAAGCAGAAGGTTTAGGAATGACGGAGAAGTTGGCAGCAACTCTCCTTTTGCTTTTTCGATTGTCCGGCAAACTTCGCCGGGACCGCGCCCTTTGGGGATAACCAAGGCACCGCCGTTAGAGAGAATGTGGTAAAAAGTATTGACGCCGCCAATGTGATCAAAGGCCAGGAAAATAATGGTGCGCAAAGCCTTTCGGCGGGTGCGATATTTTTCCAGCATGATCTCCAAATCGTGGAGCATACCCTTGCTGTCTCCTGTTGAGCCGGATGAAAACAGAACCAGACCGGCCCGTTTTGTCGCGGTAAATGGCGCCATTAATGGATTGTCCACATTGCCCATGGGCTTTTCCATGGTCCAATCATCATTTTTGTTAAAACGAAATTCCACCTGAACCTGGGCGATTTCCTTAAAGCGGGCGCGCTCTTTCTCTGTAGCGGCGCCGATGGGAACGTAGACGCATCCCCTTTGTATAAGCGCCAGGGCAAGACCGCTGCTGTTTGGCGACCAATTGCCCTGGACTGAAACCACGGTGCCGGGGTTTATGCCGCGCTTATCAAAAGTATCCAGCCATTTATTCCCGTTATTAATCAGGTCGGTAAAGGAATAGCTTTGATCCCGCCAGAACATAGCCTGGGCGTCTTTGTATGTCGCCAGAAGCTCGATAAACCACTCGCAGCGCATCAGGAAACGCCTCCAAGATAGATGGTCTGTCCGGTTATGTAATCTGATTTATCGTCCAGAAAAAAATCAACTACGCCTAAAACGTCCTCAAACTTCCCCTGGCGCTTGATCCCCAGTTTCTGGACAAGACTATCGATCTTCTCTTTTGGAACGCCTCGGATCAGATCAGTATCAATGGGTGAAGGCGCCACTACATTACAAGTAACGCCAAAGGGCGCAACTTCTCGTGCGAATACTTTCGTGAATGTCTCAACCGCTGCTTTTGACGCGGCGTAAACCGACTCGCCCTCTATTTGCATGGGCACCGCGACGCTGCTCACATTGACAATACAGCCTCCTTTGGTTTTCTTCATGGCTTTGGCAGCCTCCCGGCAAACCAGCATGGCGCCTATCACATTGATCCACATAATTTTTTCCATGGAAGATTTTGGTGTGAGTAAAGAATGATTCATAGAGGCCACGCCAGCGCAATTAATTACAGCGTCCAGCCTGCCGTATTTTCTGGCGGCGCCGCGAACCAATTTGATTACAGCCTTTTCATCCCTTACGTCACAAGAGACATATTCAAAGTTGTCCATATAGAAGGCTGTCTTTGACCGGCCGCAGCCCACCACGTTCCATGACCGCCGGCAGAATGTTTCCGCCAGAAAACGGCCTATGCCCCGGGTGGCGCCGGTAATTATAATAACATTATCGGGCATGTTCAATCTCCGCTATTCTTTACGATGCCGGCGATGTAATCCACAAAGGAATCAACGTTACGAAAAGGGCCGCTATGAGCCGAAAGAGCTTTTTCGTCGGAGAGATTGAGGTCCAGGTCCAACTCGTCAGCCAATTTATCCTCCATATCCACAAGGAAAGAGACCAACCCAAGAGAGTCGAATAATCCATCCCGGCCGAAAATTTTTGTTTCGGCATCAATTTTTATATTCGTGCCGCCCTCTGATTCGGAAACGACTTCACCCAAACATTCAAAAACCAACGATTTGATTTTTTCCCGATCCATACTATCTCCTTGAAGTCCGGAAAGTGCTTTTTGACGTCTCCGGTTGCTTATTTTAAATTGTTATTCATAGTGTGAATATTATAGGTTTTATTCAGTATGTCAACAATCGGAAACCAAGGTCTTTACTAGGGTGTGGGACAAATTCGCTGGTTTTGCGTATCCAAGATAGTTTTTCGCGATTTGGAGAAATCATCACCCCAATTTATTGAAGATATAAGTGCTTGATTGGATGAACAAAAGTCTCCCGTAAACGAATTGTCCGCTCCATGGTGAAACGATAACCGCGCGTGCATGAGACTCGTTGCTTAATGTTAGAATGTATTTTTGATGGTCATTCAACACAGCACAAG
>CAYSHR010000467.1:0-3650 GCA_964430795.1 uncultured bacterium | reverse complement strand
AACGACGTTGTTCTTGGTCTTGATAATGTCAGCAAAACCTATAAAAGCGGCCTTTTTAAGTCAAAGAAGGTCGATGCGGTAAAAAATGTCTCTTTTGAAGTAAAAAGAGGGGATGTTTTTGGCTTTTTGGGACCAAACGGCGCGGGAAAAACCACTACGGTTCGCTGCCTTCTGGGATTGACAAATCACCAGACCGGCGCCATTTCACGATTTGGAAAAGATCGCCTTGATCCAAAAGACTTCTTTGCGAAAACCGCCTTCTGTCCCGAGGAATCCCACTTTCCAGTCTATCTTTCCGGTAGAGAGATGTTAAATCACTGGGCCAGGATGTATGGCCATGGAAAAAGTGAAGCTCATTCACGGGCTGTAAAAGCCCTTGAGACAGTGGGCCTCACAGACGCCGCTGACAGGCGGATAAAAACCTATTCAAAAGGCATGAAACAGAGAGTCGGCCTTGCCGGAACCCTCCTTTGGGACCCCGAACTGATCATAATGGATGAGCCCGCGAGAGGTCTTGACCCCCTTGCCAGAAAGCTGGTCAGAGACCTGCTTATCGAACTGGCGTCCTCGGGCAAAACCATTTTCATGAACAGCCATATTCTCACAGAAGTGGAAAAGGTCTGCACAAGGGCGGCAATTATCAGCAACGGAGTTATCCGAAAAGAATTCAACATGGAAGAGCTTGAGCAAAAAGAACGCCTCGATGTTACCGCCCGGCTCTTGCCGGAAAAAGCGGACTTGCTTCCAAAGGCTTCTTTGGGAACCGACGGCTTTTATCACCTTTTTGTAAAGGACACGGCTGAACTTGGAAAGCTGGCAAAAAATATTGCCGATTCAAATGGTGAGATAATCAGGGTGGCGAAGAACAAGATAGACCTGGAGGACTTCTTTGTCCGGGTTGTCCGGGAGCGGGAAAAATGAAAATATTCGTCATGGCTTCGATTACCTTAAAAAGAATGATCAGAGGGCATTATCTTGTACCAATAATTCTCATTGCCCTGGCTGTGGCGGCTTTTTTCTCCGCGAAACCGCTGTCGTCAACAGGCTCAAGCTATCTTGTGATCCAATCCGCCTCTTTCTCTCTGGCTCTTATTACCCACCTCTTTCTTACTTTTGGCGCCATGTGGCTCGCCGTATCCATAATTCCCCATGAGCTATCTTCGGGCAACATGAGAATGAATGTAACAAAGCCGGTTTCCACATTTTCAATAATCCTCGGCCATTTTACCGGAATGTTTCTCTATCTTTGCGCCGGCGCTCTTATTATGTCTGTTGTTCTTACTTTTTTTACCATCATAAAGGGCGCGAATCCCGGTTTTCTTTTCATCGGATATATACTGCACCTCCTCCCTCTTTATGGCTGCCTGCTTGGTCTTGGAATTGTTTTATCCCTGGTGGCCAACAGACCCCTGGCTTTTTTCTTTCTCCTTTTGCTTGCCGGAGAGGAAAAATGGAACGACTGGGCTCAACTGGCGGCGGTCAGCTCAGAGCCCTTCTATGTAAAAATGCCTCTCGAGTCCATCTCGACTCTGGCTTTTTGGATATCTCCCCCAATTTCAAGGCTGGAACTCAATATTGCCCAATACATGGGCTTTGATTTTCCCGTGGGTAAATATCTTCTTGTTCTGCTTTATTGCGCCAGTTATTTATCCATCGCGATTCTTCTGGCGTCATTGATTCTTGACAAAAGGGAAATATGACATCCAGGGACGCGCGTCAAGTACATGCACCCGCTTTTGTCATTCCCGGACGGGAAAATTCACAAAGGAAGACCATGAGCCAAAAAAGTTTCGCATACCATCCGGGATTTCCAAATCGCGCGCCTTGCGGCGCCTGCCCGGACGGCGCCGGAGTCCATTTTTCCATTTTCAGCAGGAACGCGTGGCGTGTTCATCTGGCCTTTTTTGATTCTCCAAACGACCATGTGCCCGATTTTGAGATTGAGCTTGATCCTGAGGAAAACCGCACCGGGGACATCTGGCACGTGTGGGTGCAAGGGGCCAAAGAAGGGCAGCTATACCTTTGGAGAATGGACGGCCCTTATGATCCAAAAGCCGGGCATCGGTTTGACCCGGAGGCTTTTCTCCTTGACCCTTACGCCAAGGCTCTCACCGGAGATTTCAAGTGGGACGACGCTCATCCCAGAAAGGGCGACAAGCCCCTCGCGGTTCGTTTTACGTCAAAAAAAGGCGTGGCGGGCATGCCAAAATGTATTGTCTGTTCCGACCGGTTTGAGTGGGAAGGAGACCGCCCTTTAAATATCCCTCTTTCAGAAACCGTAATTTACGAATGCCACGTCAGAGGTCTTACCGCGGATAAAAGCTCTCTTTCAAAAAGTCCGGGAACCTTTGCCGGAGTCATTGAAAAGATTCCTTATTTTAAAAAACTTGGCGTTACCGCGCTGGAACTGTTGCCGGTCCATGAGTTTTCCGTAGCCCAGGGAGTGCGAAAAAATCCCTTTACCGGCAAGGAACTGACCAACTATTGGGGATATAACACCGTCTCTTTTTTCGCTCCCAACGGCAGATACTCAGGGTCAGGAAACATGGGGGAGCAAGTCAAAGAATTCAAGACCATGGTAAGGGAGCTTCACAAGCAGGGCATCGAGGTTATTCTCGACGTGGTTTTCAATCACACAGCCGAAGGAGGACCGGACGGCCCTTTGCTTTGCTTCAAAGGCATTGACAACGGGGTTTACTATCTTCTTGACAAAAATGACGGCGCCTATCTGGATTACACCGGATGCGGAAACACCATGAACTGCAACCATCCCGTGGTGCGGGAATTTATCTTGTCGTGTCTGAAATACTGGGTTTTGCACATGCACGTTGATGGTTTCAGGTTTGATCTGGCTTCGGTCTTGGGCAGGGATGAAGATGGAAAACTACTTCCAAATCCCCCTCTTCTGGATTCCATCGAGGAGGACCCCCTGCTTCGGGGAACAAAAATTATTGCCGAGGCCTGGGACGCGGCGGGTGCCTATCAGGTTGGAGAATTTACAGGCCGCTGGGCTGAGTGGAACGGCAAGTTCAGAGATGACGTAAGACGTTTCTGGGCTGGAGACAAAAAGAGCCTTGGCTCTTTCGCTACAAGGATCGCCGGAAGCAGCGATCTTTACGGCAAGGGCAGAACTCCCGCCCACAGCATCAACTTTGTCACATCCCACGACGGATTTACATTGAGGGACTGGGCAAGTTATGAAAAAAAACAGAACCGGGCAAATGGCGAGGAGAATCGGGATGGCGACAACTCGAACAACAGTTTCAATCATGGCGTGGAAGGGCCAACCACCGACCCGGGGATAAACGAAACAAGATCAAGACAGGTCAAAAATATGCTCGCCACATGCCTGTTGTCCCTTGGAACCCCCATGATTCTTGGAGGTGATGAGTTTTTAAGAACCCAACAAGGCAACAATAACGCCTATTGCCAGGACAATGAAATATCATGGTTTGATTGGGATTTGACAAAAAAAAATAAAGAGATGGTCAGGTTCGCGGCCGAGCTTATCGCCTTTAGAAAAAGACACCCCTCTTTGCGCAGAAAAGATTTTTTTTCAGGTAAGGTTCTCCAGTCCGGTGAAACTCCGGATGTTCTGTGGCTTGATTCAAAAGGAAATAAACTTAACTGGAAAGAAGGAAACGCCGCCC
>CAYSHR010000466.1:0-3658 GCA_964430795.1 uncultured bacterium | reverse complement strand
CTTGCCAATCTCTACAGAGCCGACGTCATTATCATTAATAAAATGAATACCGCACAGGCGGACAATGTGGAAAAACTCAGGAAGAGCATCGCCGATAAAAACCCCACGGCTATTGTCATCGACGCCAACAGCGCCATTTCCGTGGATGACGCGGACACAATCAAGGGCAAGAAGGTTCTTTGCGTTGAAGACGGCCCTACTTTGACTCACGGCGAAATGAGTTATGGCGTGGCGGTTGTGGCTGCAAAAGAGAATGGCGCCGCTCTACTTGTGGACCCCAAATCTTCCCTTAAAGGCGATTATGTGGCGGTTTTCGAGAAATACTCCCAGTTAAAAGACGCGCGGCTCATCCCCGCTGTGGGATATGGAGAGAAGCAGATTGCTGATCTTCAAGCTACTATTGACGCCTGCGATTATGACATTGCCCTGATCGGCACACCCATCGACCTTAGAAGGTTGATCAATTTTGATAAGCCGGCTTTAAGAGTCTATTACGCCCTTGAGGAAATAAGCACCCCAAATCTTGAGAGTGTAATGAAAGATAAAGGAATCTTATAAGGAAAGATGTAATGAAAAATACTATTCTCGCCGTAACATTATTTGTGTTGTTTTTTGCGCCCGTGGCATTTGGAACCACGGTTCTCAAGATTGACTTTGAGACAATGTCAAACAAAAGTGATCTGATAATTGAGGGAAAAGTAAAGAGTGTCGCGTCCTCTTATAATGAGAAGGGATTCGCCATTTTTACAAAGGTGGAAGTTGAGGTTTTAAGGACAATCAAGGGGCAGGCGGAAAAAGTTGTCACCTTGCGGGTTCCAGGAGGAACGGTTGACGGAAAAACCATGACCATTTTTGGTGCGCCTCAATTTGAAAAAGATGACAGAGTGATTCTATTTTTAATAAAAATACCTGATAAACCCGATGCTCTTTTTCATGTAAGCGGTCTTTTTCAAGGAAGATATATGGTTTTTAACCAGGGAGGGATTACTTACACGGTAATGGATATAGGAAAGGGCAGACCCATATTTTCTTCCTGTGAAGAAGAGAAGGTTGACTGTTTAGGGAATTTGGGTCTTTCGGTTATACCCTTGAAAGAACTTGTGGAGAAGGTAAATGCCGCCCTTGCGCCAGTTGTCGGGAATGATAAATGAAAATATTTGCTTTCACACTTTTTCTGTTAATTTTGTCATCTTTCGCGTATGGGTACACTTATACAGACTGCGCCGGCGCCCCCTGCTATTGGGATAGCTGGCCTGTTCCTTATTATATAAGCTCCGCGGGAACCAAGGATATTGATAACGAAGTCAAGATTGTCAAGGAGTCCTTTGCCAGGTGGGAAAAAGAGCATCAGACCTTGTGCGGAATCAAGTTTTCCTTTAAGGGGAAGAGCAAAATCAACCATGGTGAGTCGGATAACACAAATGTCATAGCGTGGATAGAATCCGGTTGGGATTACGGCCCGAAAACCCTTGCTGTAACCCAATGCTGGCATTATCAGAATTCATCAAAATTTCTGGATTGCGATATTCTGGTTAACGGACAGGATTTTTCATGGGGCGAATCCGACTCCGCGAGGGCCTTTGATCTCAAGTCCACTCTGGTCCATGAAATCGGTCACTTTTGGGGATTGGATCACTCAAATCTTCAACAAGCCACCATGTACGCCTATTATGACCATAGATATAACGCCTCCGACCTTGACTATGATGACATTCTGGGAGCGAGAGATAAATTTTGCCCGGAAGAGGACTTGCCCCCTGATGACTCATATGAAGAGAACGACTCCAGAGTTACAGCGGAATTTTGGGATGATGGCTTTGAGCTTGAGAACCTCAGGCTTTATGATGATGATTGGTTCAAAATCAAAGTAAAAAAGGGCAAGAGAGTGAAAGTGGAAGTCCTTGACGACGATCTATATCGTCAAAAGATGATCTACCTTGCCACCAGAGGCGGCGAAATAATTGAAGGGCGCCCTTGCGATGGTGATTGCGCTGTAGCTCTTCTGGACCCGGATGACGATTCCCTTTTCAACTCTTCATCCGAAAAGGATTTCAATATTCTTGTCCGGGGCGAATTTGACGATAACCCTATTTCCATTGACCAATACCACATCCGAGTTGAGCTTGTGGACCCTGGCAAAGAGGGCGATCTTTACGACGATGACGACGGAGACGGCAGTGGTGGCCTTGAGCTTTGCGGATGCGACCAGGGCGGCGCGTATAACGGTATTTCAGGCGGCGGCAAACCCGGCGCCGCCCTGCTTGTGATTATAATAATCTGTTTTTGGGCGTTTAGACAAATAAGATACGCGAGGAGATAGTCGTGGATATATATCGTAGTGACCGAAAAATGTTTCTTGTTGCCCTGGGCGGCAACGCTCTTATCAGGCAAGGGGAAAAGGGAGATATTGAAATACAGGAGAAGAACGCTGATGAGATTGTTGGATATCTCATGACTCTAGTTGAAAAGGATTATAATCTTGTCATCACTCACGGCAACGGTCCCCAGGTGGGGAATCTCCTTTTGAGAAATGAAGCTTCCAAGGAGAAACTGCCAAGGATGCCCCTTGACCTTCTTGTAGCCGAGACCGAAGGGTCCATGGGGTACCTTCTTCAACAGGCTTTTCTGAATTATTTACGCAGAAGGGATTTGAGGCGATACGTTGTCACCATGATAACCCAGGTCATTGTTGACCGCTATGACACGGCTTTTGCTCAACCCAACAAACCCATTGGACTTTTCTATTCAAAAGATGAAGGTGACCAACTTGCCAGGGAATATGGCTGGGAGATGAAACAGGACGCGGGAAGAGGGTGGCGCAGGGTTGTTCCCAGCCCTAAACCCATCAAGATAATTCAGCGCCATATGGTTCATCATCTGGCAAGAGAAGGAAATATTGTCATTGCCGGCGGCGGTGGCGGTGTTCCAATCAGAGTCAGTGATGACGGCGCCTATGAAGGCATTGAAGCGGTAATTGACAAGGACCTTACAAGTTCATTGCTGGCTAATGACATTAACGCCCATACGTTGATTATTCTTATGCCTGAGCCACAAGTATACTCCTATTTCAACACTCCCAAGCAGATGCCCCTTGAGCACGTTACTCTGTCAAAGATGAAGGATTATGTAGCGGAAGGGCATTTCCCCCCGGGAAATATCGGTCCAAAAGTGGAGGCGGCCATCTCCTTTGTTGAAAGAGGAGGCAGCAAGTCAATAATAACAAACGCGGAAAATCTGGCCGCGGCCATTGCCGGACAGCAAGGCACACATATAGCTAAGTAAGTCCTTTACCAAAAAGTCACTATGAGAATAAAAAGAGCGATGACAACTCCCGCGAAAATTGTACTCTTTACATACTTAAGCCCCCTTGACCTTGGTTTTTTTCTATCAAAGGGGACTGATAGTATTGGGGGATAGACATAGAGCCGGCCGACTTTTTTTACCCACGCCTCCAGCGCGAAAAAGAGCTTGTCAGGATATAGGACGACCCCGCCGGTTTTGAATAGGGCAATGAGTTTTCTACCGGGTTTTATAAGGCGCCAAAGCATAAGAGGATTTTTCCAGATATTGATTGCGGCAACCTGACCAAGAGTCTTTAGAAATTGGGTTTGGATAATCACGACCTGGTTCTGAAACCCATAACCATCATTCCATAATC
>CAYSHR010000465.1:301-3661 GCA_964430795.1 uncultured bacterium | reverse complement strand
GGGTGGCAGAGAACAAAGATGACATGGCGGGAACTGAATGTATTCGCGTGGAACCATTTCAGGGAACCTATTCCTGCTTCAATCCTCTTGGTTATCTTGCCGTACACATCTCGTAGAGTCATGGTAATATCCTTCATCTTCATATCCAGTCGGTTAAAATATATGAGATCGGGGTACACGATCCCCATTTTCCTGATATTATTGACAAGGCCGGTCATTGTTGGGAAATGGGGTCATCTCCCCCGATCTCAAACCCTGCCTCCTTTAACTGACCGATTGTAAAAAAAAGGATTTTAGAGTTTGATGATAAAGACAGCCCAATCTTCATTAATGAAAATTTACATTTATTTACACAAGGTTCTGAACTTATATAGTAAAATAGGGGTCGATGATATAGAGCAATTTTTCTTGGAGAAAAGCGATGAAAAAATTAGTGACTGTATTTATTGCATTGATGTTCCTGGCAATATCGACAACGGCTTTTGCCATTGGTCCCAAGCAAAAAAGGACAGACCCCTATGACGTTCTCTACCATGAAATCAGTCTCAGAAATCTGGTAAACGGCCTTTTTCTGTCGGATAATCAGAGAAGCCAATTGCTCAGTATCGCCAGAAGGGCCAAGGCCGCGTATCAGAAAATGGAAACAGACACTAAAATCTACAAACAGGAAGCTATCAGCGCCATGAATGGGTTGAATAAAGCAATTCGCCGTGGGGCGCCGGCGCCAAAGGAATATGTAAACAAGGCTCATGTGGCCAAAGAGAAGATGATGAAAGTATATAAAGAGGGCGTTACCAGACTTCACAGCCTTGAAGATGAGGCGTCAAAAGTTTTAACCAGAAATCAGATCACTGTGGTAATGGGATTTCAGACATGCCTTGTTCCTCCAAAAAGCGCCCATAATCCATCACCCGCCGGCGCGGCAAAAGATAACAGCGCCTTTGAGAAAGCCCTGGACGCTCTTTACAATGTTCCTGAGCGGCATTTTAGTCGAGTGTCCGAGCGGTTTCTGACTAAGCATATCCAGAGAACGGAAAAGATAATCGGGCCTCTTGAGCCTTCTGAGATTGAGAGTGAAAGAGGGAGGCTTCTTGCTATTATAATGCAGGCGCGTGGTATGGACAAGACGGAATTCGCGTTGAACAAAAGTGCTTTAGCAGAAGATATGGCACGCCCTGTAGATGATTTTAAACAGAACAGAGAAAACGCTTTTGATATGACTCGCACAAGATGGCATCTGGGGCGGGTTGGAAAATGGCTTCTTGATCCGGCGATAATTCCTATTCTTGATGGGAAATAGATTGGAGCCGTTTTTGGGCATGTAGTTTGTGGGCCCGGGAGATATTTTTCATGCTGACCGCTTTGATAAAGGCTTCCCTGGCAAGGTCAAAAAGAGCCTTGCCCATGTTAAACCGCGCGCGGAAGTTTCCTTGATCAAGGTTTACGGTTCTTACAGGCCGGTATAGTCCTCTTGCATCCTCAAAAAAGTAGTTATGAATATTCTCCATTGTCATGTCGCAAGAAAAAGTTGCCTCTCCCCCCTTTTCTCAAGCTAATTTCTCAAGGTATTATTGACCGGCTATATCTATTCGTGTTAGATTTCCCTGGTTGGGCGGTAAACTGGTTTTGTTTTTTCAAGGAGAAAGAAATGAACCTATCTGGATTGGGACGCTGGAAATGGATGTTGGTTCTTTTAGCTGTTTCTTTGATGTTTGGTTTTGGATGTGTTGACGTTGAGACCGACCCTGAGCCTCCATACCCTTTGCATCCTTATGACTATGAATATCCTGAAAAGGAAGACCCGGTTCCCCCCTGGGAGCGGCCGGAAGATTTTCCATATGTCGAAATTACCGAGCCGGCCAACGGGCAGTTTGCTCTTCCGGGTGATATTACAGTGGTGGGAACTTACAGCGGGCCTGAATTGGATTCTCTGACAGTTAATGGAACTTTGGTCACTCTAGATGGAAACGCTTTTTCCACCGAGGTTTCCGTCACAGCCAGTGAAGTGTTTTTTCCAATTACAGCGGCGGCGAAAATAGAAAGGGGCCTTGTTTATTCAGACGGTGTTAACCTGATAGTAGGCAAATCAGCGACTCCTGATTCTTATATTGATGATGCCCTTCTTATGGATATTGAGAATCCCGGGCTTCTTGCTTTATCCAGTCTGTTGTCAAACCTCCTTGATGATCTTGACCTGACAGCGCGGATGAAGGCCGCACTGAAAGAGGATAAAGCCCTTTTCGATCTTTATGAAGCCTATATAGGCAACATCGATATCAGCATGAAGTCAAAAGAAGAGGGGCTAAATTTTGATGTGCTGGTCAACGATGTTGAATTGGGTCTTGAGTTGCTGGGGATGGACTTGGGTCTCTCCCTTGATGGACTTACCATAACTACCGTAACCGACTTGTCTGTTGATTCAGGCAATATTCTATCTATTGAAATTATTGATCTTGATGTAGGGCTTGCCCATTGGGATGGGACCTTGCCTTTGATTCCCGATGCCATTGACGCGATTTTTGACTTCTTGATGGAAACCATCGTCCCGGTTCTGGCTGAGACTATTATCGATCTGGTTTTGGAAAGCGCGATAAACGATCTTCTTGCCGATCTGGCAATTGACATTACCACCGACCAGTTTGTTTACTCATTGCTTCCTTCATTGGCCGAGACAACAGACAGAAATTTTGTTTTGGGCTTCGATACCGACATGGAAATCCTTGAAGGATGGGACGATGCCTTTCAACCGGATGGATTTCGCGTCACATCTTCCCAACTTGTAGAGTTTGGCAAAAATACCCCTTTGGCAAAGCTTCCCTATGGCCTGGCTCTGGCTCTAAATGACGACATGCTCAATCAGTTGATGTACGCGGTTTCGGCTACCGGCGCTCTTACTTTTGAGATTTCCGATCCCATGATGACTGCCGAAATATTCTCTGTTATATTTTTCTCTTTTGATCAGATACCTCCCCAGTACCCAATTGTTCTTGAGTTAACTCCCCAGGTGGCGCCGGTTTTTTATACCGATTTAAGCGACAGCTTGATTTATATGAGCATTCCTCTTCTTGGGCGTACATGGGTTGACAGGGGAGCAAAGAACGGTGGTCGTTGGGAAGCTATGAGTTTCGCGGTAGAGGCAAAGGGACCTGTTAATTTTATTTATAACGATGACAGCACTTTTTCTCTGAGACTTTCCGATCTTGATATCGATTTTAGAATTCTTCATAACGCTGTGGGGCAGAAAAACATCGAAAACATGGATAGAATGTTTAATGAATTGTTCGGCCCCATACTTCAGGAACTCCTGGCTGAACTGGAGAAAAGCATAACCATCGATATTCCGGCAATAAGCGGACTCAA
>CAYSHR010000465.1:0-291 GCA_964430795.1 uncultured bacterium | reverse complement strand
AGCTTTCGGCCACCGGTCCTAAAGAGGATTACCTTGGAGTCTTCCTGGATCTTCAATACCAATAGGATATTGTTAAAAACATATTACTGAATGCTAAAAGGGCGTATTTGGCGTTCCTCCACCCGCGTTGCACTCATTAAGACAATCCCAGAATTTATCACAATCATCGTCATTGCCGGCGCATTCGACCTGGCATTGGTTATAGGCGGTGTCAAAATACCATTGGGCGCAATTGTCTATGCAGCCCTCTTTTGTAAGTGAATCGGAACAGATGACAAAAGTGTCACAATA
>CAYSHR010000464.1:0-3664 GCA_964430795.1 uncultured bacterium | reverse complement strand
CCAGGGCAAACTCCAGAATATCGCCATTCAAAATCAAAACCGGCTTAGGGCCTGACCCTGAATTGGTTGCATTTATAAAATCTTTTAGCGCCGCGAAAAGCTTGACCATGACCGGGCTTGGTTGGAGTTGGGCTTGAGCCGGGTTTTCGGAATTCTGAATATCCGTCGAGTTATTTGTAAAAAGGCTGGTTTCCTGCCCAAAGTGAAAATCGGAAAAGCAGACATATCTGATGTTTTTCAAAACCGCTCCTTATTTGAGTGTGGTCAATTTAAACCTCTGCTTAGCATAAAATAAAAGGATGTGAAAAACTAAAGGTTGTAAGTAATGCCTTTTTTGAAACGCCCTTTCGCGTAAAAGGGTATTGTGAGTTCATAGGCGCCGCTTTCCAAGGTGGCTTTAATGGGGTATATCGACTTTTCGAAGATTTTCATCATTGCCTTGTTTGACGCCAGAACATCGGCTGAAAAACCATTTATCCCTCTTTCTTTAGCGATTTGGATCAAGCGGGTAAAAAGATAGGTTCCTATTCCTTTACCGGAGTATTCCTCATCTACAATAAAGGCAACATCAGCAAAAGGGCGATA
Organism: uncultured bacterium; assembly: GCA_964430795.1. GTDB lineage: Bacteria > Lernaellota > Lernaellaia > JACKCT01 > CAYSHR01 > CAYSHR01. The sequence continues at coordinate 3,079 of CAYSHR010000464.1, read as the reverse complement.
AGGAGTGATAACGTACCTGGCTTCAGCGATTATTTTACCCTTCCCGGCTTCTCCCACCAATCCTACTATGGACATGGTGTTTCTGAAATCGATGTTTACATATTCCTGCATTTTGGAATGGGTCATGGTCTTTATTGGTGAGAAATATCTGTAATAGACCGCCTCATCGGAAAATCGATAAAAAAGCCTTCTCATCTCTTCTTCATCTGAAGGGCGAATCGCCCTGAACCGGACCTCAAGATCATCCTTGAATCTGTTTTGAGTCGAAACGTTTTCCGGGTAAAGGAAGCCCGATTCCCGCAAGAAAATCTGGTCAGAGTAAATAATTTTGTTTTCCTTTGCCTCATTTATGAGCCATTCCCTGTCTTCAGGGTGGGCGATGTCGATAATGGCCTGAGCTCTTTCCCTAACTGTTTTACCTTGGAGGGTTGCCACGCCATATTCAGTAATAATCATGTCCAGAAGTTCTCTGCTTGGGAATTCATTGGGAAAATCCTCTACTGAAAGCAATATATTTGAATGCCCTTCGAGGTTTCTGCTGGGAAGAGCGAAAATAGTATATCCCCCTTTTGATAACTCAGATCCGTTTACAAAGTCCATGGCTTCAGAAGGGCCTGTGGCAACATTGCCTTTACCTAAATGTAGGGCGACTCTTCCTGTTATATCCACTTTTCTAGCGGGTAAGGCCGCCACGAATTTTTTATTTGTTCCAATGGTTACAGGATCAAATACCTTATCAACGGCCTGAAATTCCATGTGGGGATTATTATCAAGCCACTTGAGGAGTTTCTTTGTGCCAAGAGCGTATGCCGCCACTGAACGGCCTCTAAAATTATCCTTGTTCCGGTTGTTTACCGCGCCGCGTTTAATCAGGTCCATTACCGGATCGGTAATAAAAGGCGAATGTATTCCCAGACCTCGTTTATCAGCAAGAGCATTCCCCAAGGCTTCATATAAAGGACCAAGGGAGAAGCAGATGCAACTGCCGTCTTCTATTACCGAGGCGACGTTACGGGCGATTTTTTTAAATGTCTGATCAACTTTCCACCTTGGAAATATTATCGGATCTTCGGTGCTATGTATCAGATAATCGAAATCATCAACATGGACAAAGGTATCTCCTATTGTTCTGGGGATTTTATCGCTGATCTCTCCTACTACCAGTGTCGCCCTCTCCATGGCTTTTCTAGCCATATCCACGGCAATGCCAAGGCTTGAATAACCGGAACTGTCAGGTGGCGTAACCTGTACAAAAGCCACGTCGATTCTAATGGATCCATTGGCGATGAGCCTGGGTATTCTGGAGAACCGGGCTGGAATAAGATCCACACGGCCGGAACTGATGGCGTCTGAGGCGACCCAGCCGTTAAAAAATGTTTTCAGTCTGAATTTATTTGGATTGACCGAATTTAGAGCCGCTGGGGAGATGGCGTCGGCGAAACTCACAAGCTGAACAAGTTCCAGGTCCTGAAGATTGCCTTCCTCTGACGCGGTCAGATGTTTTACCAGGGTCCTGGGTTCGCCGGCGCCTGTGCTCAAAAAGATGGACATCCCCGGTTCGATTTTTCTTAATACTTCTTCAGGGGAAACTATCTTGGTTTTCCAATGTTCTTCTTTTTTATTCATCCTTGGCCTCCTGTTTTGTTAGCCATGACGCCCTGCATCATAACATGAAAACCGCCGGCATCAAATTTAAAACGCATCAACTTTCACATAAGAGAATGATGTTTGAAAAAATCCCATATATATGATTTGCTTCATTGATAATATTGCTTTTTACGCTTTTGGGATATATTGCCTTAAATTAAGGGAGATTGAGAAAAATAGATACTGAAAAAGCCTGGAATGCTATAATGACGACAAATTTTTGAAAGCCCTTCTATGAATAAGATGAGAAACGTAGAACTTGAAATCAGTAACGGCTGTGGCTTCATTCGCTTATGTAGACCGGCCAAAGCCAATGCATACAACAACGAAATGCTCAAGGGCATTGATGAGGCTATCAGCAAATGGGACAGCGACCGGAAGGTTTTTGTCATCACAATAGAAGGAACAGAGGGCTATTTTTGCGCCGGGGCTGATCTTGGTGAAATAGAAAAAAGAACAGTGCTGAACGGGCTGGATATTTTATCCGCTAAGGTTTTTGACAATATCGCCGGCTGTTCAAAGCCGGTAATCGCTGTAATCGATGGACCGGCAATTGGTGGAGGCCTTGAGCTTGCCCTCGCGTGTGATCTTAGGATAGCCACATCCAGGTCCATTTTCGCTTTTCCTGAAACCAGCCTTGGTATTATTCCAGCCGACGGCGGAGTTTGGAGACTGCCTCGCCTTGTGGGGGAATCAGTGGCAAAGCAGATGATCCTTTTCGGAGTTGAGGCGACTGCGGAAAAAGCTCTAAGTTTCGGATTGGTTGACAAAGTTGTTGAGCCGGAGACTTTGAAAAGGGAGATTTCATATTGGGTCGAATCCATAAAAGATAAAAATCCGGAAGCTGTCAGGCTTGGAAAGAAAGCTATTGAGGTTTCAATCTCAGATGGGTTCGCGAGCAATTATTCAAACCTGGTTCAAGGCGTACTTTACGGGTTAAAAGGCGAGAAAGACTCGGAAAAGTAAAGAATGGGCGGACACACACTTTGGAGCTTGATTTGAACATAGAAGGGATAGAAAATAAATCTTCGCTACCCAGGCTGATCAGTGTGGGAACTGCTAATCCGCCGGAAAAATATACCCAGCAGGAAGTGCTTGAGCTGTTCAAATGTTCAGATCCAAGCATAACAAGATTTTTTTTGAACAGCCATATTCAGACAAGACACCTGGTTCTGCCAAAGCCCGATAAAGAGGGCCGGATGCCCCAGGAAGATGGTAAAGAGCTTCTGGAAAAGCACAAAAAGGTTTCAATTGAAATTGGAAAGGAAGCTATTGAGAAATGTCTTGCGCCAGTGGGGTTAAATGTTGATCGGATAGATTTTTTCGCCACTGTAAGCACTACCGGTTTTTTATGCCCGGGAATTTCAGCCTACCTTGCGCCCGAAATGGGTTTCAGGCAAAATATTCACAGGGCGGATCTCCTTGGTATGGG
>CAYSHR010000463.1:0-3666 GCA_964430795.1 uncultured bacterium | reverse complement strand
CAAAGAAAAAAACAATAAAAAAATAGGCTGAATAGCTGTATTGGGCGCTGCTCCGGACCCTGTAAAGGGACAATCCCACGACTTGACCCCTTTTTTACCAGGCACCATGCAACATGAAGTTGGTCTAATGTCCCATAAGCCTTTGATAAAAGGGTGATTTTCGTGGGTGGGCTTATTGCCTCCTCCTCGTTGATTTGCGAAAAAAATTTTTCAGTCGCGAAAAATTTTTTTCTCTTTTTCCTGGTTTTTGATGATAAATGAGCCGTGGCACCTTGGCGCAAAATAACATAAACAGTTGTCATTACAACAAGTTAACGCGCTTTTTCCTGTTTGTTATTCTTTGGCATTGTAACTGCAATCAAGTAATTATTCGTTTGACAACATATTGGAGGTGGATGCCAAGAAAAGGAGGTTTTTCGGAAGGAGTGAAAAGGATTTTCCCTTTTTCGGAAGCTTCAAGTCGCGGTTTCATGGACACATTGCCGTTCCGGACCGGGCGCCTATTGGATGGGCGCCTGGAAAAGAACATCCCAGGACCCTAAATGGCAACCAAACGAAAAAAGCTCTTTAAAATTCGACCCAGAGGCAAAAGGAATTTTGCCATCTTGTAAAACCCCACACGCTTGCGCCCTGCAAGTGCGGTTGGGTCCCGCAAAAGTAGACGTTATGGCCTGCTAAGATAACGCCAGGAAGGTTAACCGATCACCCCACGCTTTCCTGAGGCTTTCGCCGGACTTAAAACCGTATCAGGGCGCTCTTTTTTTGTTCCGCCCCTTTATCTCGAATGTACAACAAATTTGTAAATTTCCTAAAAGACTGAAATCTGTGGAAATCGGAGACAATCGTGATTAAATTGTAAAAAATAGCCGGAGAAAAAAGGAGTGGACATGATTATTCATTTTAATGCTGATGAAATATTCCGGATGGCTAGACAGATAGAACTTAACGGGTCCAGGTTTTATGCCAAAGCCGCGCAAATCGTAAAAGATGAAAAAGCTAAAAGCCTGTTAAAGCAGTTCTCCTATTGGGAAGCTGAGCACGAGAATACTTTCGCCAAAATGCAAAAGGAGTTTCGTAATAAGGAGAAGGAAAAAAGAATTTCCCAGGACCCTGATGACGTGGCCGGGGCCTATCTCAGGGCAATAGCCGGGGGATACATTTTCAAGCTGGACCAAAAGCCCTGGGACCTGCTTACAGGAGATGAATCTCTAAAACAAATTCTAAAAATCGCCATAGAGACGGAAAAAAACGCCGTGCTTTTTTATCTTGGATTACAAGCCCGGATGACCGGCGATGTGGAGAAAAATCAAGTCGCGAAAATTATAACCGAGGAGATGAGCCATATCACCATTTTGGCGGAGTTGTTAAAAGCAAACCAGGGTAATTAAAAATTGTAGCCCGCGACTTTTGCATCAGCCATTTTCACATCCATCCAAATGTGTGAAGGAAGGGTCTCCCACAAAACGCCATCCCAACTCCATGGCTTTGGCAAGGGCGGTGGGATGTTTCAAAATAGCCTTCTTTTCATCCACGCCCTTTATACATAAACAGCCGGCTATATTTTTCCCCATGGCTTCAAAGAAATATTTAGCTGACAGCCTCGATCCCTCAAAGAGCTTTTCGCCGGAGCTTGCCCCTGTGCTTATAAGAAACCCTCTGCCGCCGGATTTATAATTCTTTTGGCCAAGGATGTGTTTTCTGGCCCACAGAGCCTGGCACCTGTCGATAAGGAGCTTGGCAAATGTGCTTGTTGAATAGAAATAGACCGGTGAGGCAAGAACCACCAGGTCGGCTTTTAGCATAGGCTCATAGAGTTTCGCGGCATCATCATCAAAGCGGCATTGCCCGTTTTTAAAGCAGCTCTCATCACCAATACATGGATGGATATTCATTTTCAAAAGCCTGAATTTATCCACATCCGCCCCGGCTTTTTGAGCTTCTTTCAAAAAAGCATCAAGCAATATCTCGCTATTGCCGTTTATTCTGGGGCTTGAGGAAATGCCGATGATTTTCATTGATTCCCCATTTTCCTTCTTGGTTGGAACGGTAAAACGGATGGGGTCTTGGTCGCTTATGATTATTTGATAAAACTCGCCATGCTCAAAGTCAACTCGGAAGTCCGGTAAATAAATTGCCCCGTGACAATCCCATCTTAACACGATAATCTGTCAATGGGGCAAGGATGATTATCTGTTTTTAGAAAATTTTGGATTTCCTGAAATTAAGAAAAGCCCTCTTGGGAAGGAAGTAAAATGGAAGTAAAGGATTTTAACGGTTTTTCAAAGAAGGGCGTTACTTTTTTTAAGAACTTGAGGAAAAATAACTCCAAGGTCTGGTTTGAGAAGAACAGGGAGAACTACGAAAAGTCGGTTATGGAGCCATCAAGGGATTTTGTTGTGGCCATGGGAAAAAAGCTTGAGAAAATCGCGCCTGATATCACAGCGGACCCAAGAGTGAACAGGTCCCTTTTTAAGATTTACAGAGACGTCAGGTTTTCCAAGGACAAATCGCCTTTTAAAACCAACATGGGCATATGGCTATGGGAGGGTGACCGAAAGCGAATGGAAAATTCCGGTTTCTATTTTCACCTTGACCCGCCAAATATCATGGTTGGCGTTGGCCTTTACATGTTCCCTAAACCTCATCTCGCGGCTTACAGAAAAGCTGTTTTGCACAAAACCCTTGGTCCCGCTCTTGTCAAAACTATTAAAGCCGTGGAGAAAAAGGGTTATGAGACCGGGTTCAAACATTATAAAATGGTTCCAAGAGGTTTTGACAAGAACCATAAGCTTGCCGACTATCTTCTGTATAACGGCCTTGTGGCCATGATGGAAATGAAGATACCGGAGGAATTTTACAACAAAGAGCTTATCGGGTTCTGTTATAATCACTTTAAGAAAATGCTCCCTGTTCACAAGTGGCTTTTGGAAATGATGAATAAAATGATGTAACGCCTTATGGGAAAAGACGGTTTATAATGAAAAAAATATCGGCCGCGTTAATTATTATCTTTCTGTTTTTCTTCTCTCTTTTCTTATTCGCTTCTTCAAAAGAAACTGTAAACTCCAAAATTATCGCCTTTGGGGACAGCATGTTCACCGGCATCACTGAGGGATATGACGTGGTAGAGTTTATTAACCGGAGGATGGGGAAGCCAGGGCACATATTTAATAATGGACTGCCCGGTTATCTGGCTTCCGAAGCCCCGTATGACATGTATCAGATGTTTCTGACTTATGGATTCCCCAAGGCTGAGCTTCTCCTTTTATGGATGGGAATTAACGACATTTTTGTCTTGCGGTATATTGATGATCCGGAGATATCAAAACCCGCTGATCCCGAACATGAAATGTGGATTGAAGTGGAGATAGCTCTTAGAACTCTAATAGTCATTGCCCAGTCGCGAAAGATGAGGGTCGCCCTTGTCACCTATTATTATCCTAACCTTGATATTTTTCCCTGTTACCTTTACCCCTTTGATCCGTTGACAGAAGAGCAGGCCCAATACCTGAGAACCTTTTACGACCAGCTTAATTTGATTATCATAGGTCTTGGTGATGAGTATGAAATCCCTGTCATAAGGGTGGACGAGCTTACAGAGCTGGATGACTGGACAGGAAATTACGCGGATTGCGTTCACGGTTCTCCTTTTGGATACGTTTCAGT
>CAYSHR010000462.1:0-3667 GCA_964430795.1 uncultured bacterium | reverse complement strand
CCTTCTTGAATACTGGAGTCAATTTCTTTATTTGCTGATGATAATCGCGGCTCTTATTTTTGTAGCCCTGACAATCAAGGGCGCATACGGATTATTTAAAATTGACAATGAAAACAAGAAAGAGAGCCGAAAGGCTTTTCTGAGAACCAGCCTTGTTCGCCTTGTTACAATCGCCCTTTTATTTGGAGCTCTTTTTAAGCTGATGAACCTATACCGGCTCTATACATATCTTTATCCAATGATGATTATTTTTGCCTGGCTGTTGGTCGCGGCAATTTCCGTATGGCAGCTTTCAAAGAGAAAAAAAGTTGGTCTGTTCCTGGCTCTTATTCTGCATATCGTGGTGGCTTTTGTTCTGATTTTTTCCTTTATCTATTACAATCCCCAATACAGTCTTGGCGTTGGGTACCTTATTGGTCTTATTGTCCTTACAAACATGGCGATACTGGTAAAGCCTCAAATGGACAAGTGGGTTAAAGGCGGGAGAACCTTCTGGCTGGTGGTGATATTTTTCTGCGCTGTATTTTTCTCACCGGTTCTAAAGCACCCAAAAGTGGTTTTTGCCCAAAAGCTGCCCAGGTTTGGAGGAGTCAGCCTGGTTTCGGGAACCGAGGGAAAGGAGATTACCGATGTAGTTGTTTCCGAAAAAGGCAACACTATCTATTTCCTTACATCCGACAAGAACAGAGGGTTGGGTAGAATTCTGCCGCCCTCAAATAAGCCGGTCTTTTCAAAAAATGGAATGGATGAGTTCAGTTCCATTGCCAGGTTGCCTTATGAAGCAGGAAATGTCCTTGCCGCGGCGGTGGTTGAGAATGACAGACCGGAGATTGAGCTCTATGTTATGGAGCCTTTTAAGACCATTGGGAGGTATAAGGTTCCTTCAGCCAGATTAAAAGGCGCCAGGGTTGACAAGATGATGCCTGGAAAAAAGAGATTCTACGCCACAGTTACATCGGATACAGGAAACTTTCTTGTGGCTTGCGTCCCGGTCGCGGCCAGGCATGTAAACCTGGAGAAGTTCCACGCCGGGTGCGCTCAAACCAGAATTGAGACTGAAAACCCGGGAGAACTGGCGGTTTCAGATTATGTCAACAGAGTTTTGATAGGCAAAAAATCTCCTCCTTTCGGGATCAACATATCTGTGGAGGAATGGCTGGCTAAAATGCTCAGAAAAAGGCGTGACCTGAAATTCGACCATGGCGCGCTCACGTTTGCCTATGGCGACGACGATTACCGTCTCTATTTCGGTCAGCAATTTTCCAATGGAATATTGCAGACTGACACGGACAAATTCAGACCCCTTATGTATTATCCGGGCCCCAAAGCAATCAGCAAAATCTATGCGGAGGGTGATTATCTTTTCGGCGTGAGCTATCTTGAAGGAGCAGTTGTTATACACAATACCAAACTTGGGAAATTTAAAAACATAATAGTGGGACCCAAAGCCAGGGATTTCGATTTTTGCGCCGAACGGGAAATATTATATGTGGCGACTGAAATCGGTATTGTGAAAATCGATTTTTCCCTGATTAGCTGGGAACCGTTGACTGTTCTTTAATGGAACCATTTTCATATCCAACTTTACAACGCGGAGACAACTCATGCGGGGCGTGGTGCAAAGAGTTATACATGGAAAAGTAACTGTTGGAGATAAAGTTGTCGGCAAGATTGGAAAGGGAATCCTTCTCTTTCTGGGCATCGGGAAAGATGATGATGAGAAGGACCTGGAATACATATTCGACAAGACAATAAACCTGCGAATTTTCGAGGATGAAGACCGAAAGATGAACCGGTCCCTGATGGATGTCAAAGGGCAGCTTCTTATTGTACCTCAGTTTACATTATATGGTGATTGCAGAAAAGGGCGCCGTCCTGGTTTTTCCGAATCAGCTTCTGCTGATATAGCAAAAAAGATGTACCGGCGTTTTATCGATAAAGCCAGGGAGAAGGGAATCGAAACCGAGACAGGAAAGTTTGCCGCGATGATGGATGTGGAATTTGTCAACCAAGGGCCTGTCACCCTGATTCTCGATTCTCAGAAAATACTGTAATTTAAAAAAGGACCGCGATATTAAGAAAAGCGCCAATGGCGCCCTGAGAATACTTCATGTCCATCTCCACCTTGCCTCCGGTTTCCGTATCAAAGTTCAGGCTATCTTTTGTCATAGGAAAATAATGGCCGTATTCGGTGGAAAAACCGATCCCCAGATTGGGATGAACCATATACAATGCTCCAACTGAAAGCCCCAGGCAAAGTTGCAGGTTCTTTACCTCTCTTTCGCTTAAATCTATGAAGGAGTATCCCATACCGACCATGGTTTCAAAGTAGGGCATAAGGTTTGGATTGAAGATGGAAATATAATATCTGAAAAAGGGACCCGCCCTGTACATATTCATGTCCATATTTTGGTCCTGGAGAATTTCCGTATCTTTAACTACAAAAGACCTTCTCAATTTAATCCGGGAAATTTCAAGGTATAGGTGCCCGCCTATTACCATGTTTTGGTTTTGATAAGCCAGATAAAAAGCGCCGGCGGGACCGAGCTCCCGGATCGTTTCCAGAACTTCCGCGCCTCCCTTATGATAAGAACCAATCCAATAATTATATTCCAGGGCGATTTCAGAAACCGGCGCCACAAGGCTTGTACCCATGTCGGCTTGAAGAAGAATGTCCCAGTTTCTTTCATCGGCATTGGTTTCTAAAAGAAAAGCCCAATGAAAAATGAGAACGATTAACAAAGAGATAAAACAGGCATAGCCTTTTCTGTTCAAACCAATCTCCTATTGATTTTTCCGGCAAAAAACAACTCCCTTTAATTTATTACGATATTATGTTTAAATTTACCAGTAAGATGAACTGTGAATTTGTCCTTTATCTCTTTATCCTTGATCTTGATCGAAAAAAACGTTTCACATTGGAAACAGAATGAATACCGGAAAAATCCTCGCTATTCTTTTTATTCTGAATCTTTCTTTTGTATTTACCCCTATTTCATCGGCGGAATCTATTTCAGAAAGAGAAAAAACATATATGGCTGTAAAGTCAATACTAGGGCGGCAAGATTCTTTTCTCGCTATTGAATATCTCAATGGAATGGAAAATCCTCTTGTAACAGCCGAGAAATATAATGGTCTTGTAAAAGATTTTTATTGGAAAGATAAATCAATACTGAAAGTTGTCTTCTTCTCCAGGGCAGGGATTCAATTCTGCCTGTCAAAGGCCGCGGTTTTTGAAAAAACCGACAAGGAAAAAAGGGATTCGTTTTTGAATCACGCAAAAAGCATGGCTTATAACCTGGCTTCTTTTACGTGGCCCGGCTGGGCGGAAAAAGGGATCAAAATTTCTCCTTCTAATTATAAAGTGGGACTCGATGCCGCGAAACTGAACCTGCGCCTTACAAAAAAGTTGAAAATGCCGCGAAAAAATCTAAGTTATGCTTACTGGGTCCTGGGCGCCCAAAATCTGGCAAATGGCAACCCCAATGTTGGTGTTGAAAATTTTATTAAAGCTAAAGAGGCGGCTGTTCAGGGGGAGATGCCCTTTTTTGCCACATACGTCGAAGGATGTATAGGTATTGGAAAAATCATAGATGACAAGGATAGTTCAGAAGGAAAAGATAAGTTGGAAAATGCCATAAGTTCTCTCGAAGCCTATGCCAAAAGC
>CAYSHR010000461.1:0-3668 GCA_964430795.1 uncultured bacterium | reverse complement strand
TTTGTTTGACCCTCGCCAACAATATCAATAACAGCTCCAGCCGGAGCAAGAGCAGGATCGGTCTCACCACAGGACACAATAAGTATGCCCGCTGTTAGTGCTGATAAGGCAAGAAGCGCCCATACAACTTTCTTCATTACTTATATCCTCCTTCACCTTCAAATTCTCCAAAAGGAGTCATTTTTAAAGGACTTTACTGGTAGATCCTTAAGGATCACTTTTCCAATATCAACCGGTAAAACAAATCGGATATTATTTTCTATCCGCTTTTTATCTCTTCTCATTTTATCAATAAGGGCTTTTTTATCAAAGGAATTTATGCTTTTAAAGAGCCCCATTTTAACAATCAGTTTTCTAACTCGATCATAAACTTCACTGTGACAACTGCCAAGTTGGACCGAAATATTTGTCGCGAATAGAATTCCCATAGCCACAGCCACACCATGAGAAAATCCTCTAAAACCACTCTCCCCTTCTAAAGCATGTGCCAATGTATGCCCTAAATTCAAGTGATTCCTAATACCTTTGTCTGAAAAATCCTCCTGGACAACTTTTATTTTTGCTCTGATACATCTTTCAATTACCTGATCAAGAATATCAGATTTGTCCTCCGCTAAAATTCCCAGGCCATGCTTTTCGAGATTTTCAAAAATCCAGGGTTCGGAAATAAGACCGTATTTGATCACCTCTCCAAAGCCATTTTTCCATTCCTTTTCAGGAAGAGTTGAAAGAGCGTCAGCATCAATTAAAACCAGTTTAGGATTCCAGAAGGTTCCGACAAGATTTTTTCCCTCGGGTAAATTTATTCCGGTTTTTCCTCCAATCGAAGCGTCAACCTGGGCGCACAATGTAGTGGGAATCCCTATCCAGGATATCCCTCTTGAAAAAGTGGACGCCGCAAACCCGGTAAGGTCCGAGGTCACTCCTCCACCTAAGGCAACAAGGGTTGATGATCTGTCTAACCCGGCAGATATAATCTTTTCATAGAGCTTTTTGGCATAGATTAAACTCTTTGCCTTTTCGGAATTCGGAATTCTAAATACTCCCGAATACCCCTTTTTCTCTTTTAGCTTTTCAAAAACCGATTGGCCAAACAGTTTTAAAATCTTTCTGTTTGCTACAACCAGAAATTGACCATTTATGTCAAAGAGATTCTTTTTCTTAAGTAACCCGCGCTCTACAATGACTTCCGACTTGTCCATTTCCTTTGGGCCAGTATGAAAAGTCTTTTTTCGGGCTTTTTTCAATCTTTTAGTTTACAACTTTTACTTGGAATAAAAAATACCCCTAAACCAGTGATTTATCAGGCGCATTTTTTCATAAAATCTCCCAATAAGTTCCTTTCCAAATAGAAGCTAAACAGCCGGTTTGTCTCTGATAATTCTGGGAGTAATAAATATCAGCAACTCTGATCTTTTGTCAGAGGATTTTCTTGATCTGAAGAAAAGTCCAAGAACCGGGATTCTTGACAGCCAAGGGACGCCAAGCTCCGTGCGTGAACTTTCAGTCTGAAAAATTCCACCAATTACCGTAGTTTCACCGTTATGGACCAAAGCTTCTGTTTTCGCTTCCTTTTTATCAATAGCCGGATCGCCGGTACTTGTTGGTATTGAAGTATTCGGCGCGTTCTTGGCTATCTCAATTTTCATGATAATGGATTCATCCGCTGTAACATGAGGCTCAACTGTAAGGTTAAGGTTGGCCTCTATAAAACTCAGGGTGGTTTCTCCCTGCTGCCTGATCTGGAAAGGAATGCTGATACCTGATGTAATGCTTGCTTCCTTGTTGTCCAGGGTTGTTACTTTCGGCTGAGAGATAATGCGTCCCTCACCTCTGCTCTCCATGGCTGAAAGCTGTAAATCCAATGCAACGGTATCGTTTATTGACCCCATGGTAATGCCAACGCCGCCACCAGAGCCCAGTCCAATAGGAGCAGGCAAATTTACCAAGTAGTTGGCGTTTGGAATTGAGGCGATGGATGATCCGGCGGTTGATGATCCTACAGCTCCCGCGCTGGTTGCGGCGCCTGTAGAAAGACTGGATGTATCCTGACCGCCGGCCTGGGCGCCTGTAATGCCGATGTTATTTGGGAAAGTCATTCCGGTAGCGTTTCCGTGGGCTGAATCAGCAGTGTATCGACCGCCCCATTTAACTCCCAGTTCCCTTACAAAGTCGGTAGTAGCCTCAACAATTCTAGCTTCTATTAAAACTTGAGGAGTTTGAGAATCGAGGCTTTTAATCAGCTTTCTCGCTTCTTCAAGATATGATTTTACATCTTTAATAACAATAACGTTTGTTCTCTCATCAACCTGTACAACCCCTCTTGTGGAGATGACCGACCTTATCTGTGGAAGAAGATCAGTAGCCGAAGCATAACTTACAGGAATCAGATCCAAAACAAGATCTTCCAATTGAAGCTTGGCGTTTCTCTCAGCCAGAGCAGCCTGATTTTCCGCCGTAAGGGTAGCTTGCGGGGCTATGCGCAGGATGTTGCCCTGCTTTTCCATACCGAGCTTCAATGTTTTTAGAATAATCTCAAGAGCTTGATCCCAGGGGACATTTTCCAGCTTTAAAGTAATTTTGCCCGCGACATCATCTCCAGCCACAATATTGTAGCCCGAAACTGCCGAAATCATTCTGAGAACGGTTGTAATCTCAGCGTCCTGAAGGTCAAGGGAAATTCTCTTTCCAGCGTAACTCTTATTGCTAAGATCGTCGGTCAGAGGGACGTAACCCTGGCCCTGGGCAAAGGCAAAAATTGGAATGCACAAGATAAAAGTCAAACTCATAATAATAGTCAAGGCAACTTTTATCATGCCGGTTTTCAATTTGCCGTTTCGGAAGAACATATCCTCCTCCTTAAAATTCTACAGAATGCCAATTTTATATCTAGTTAAACTTCATTCTCAGGATGGAGCCGTATAGGGATCTGAACTGTTTCAGTTCCCGATTTGGTTCGCGGAGAAATTCTCGTTTCAGTAACTACCACTATCTCCTTGCTGATAGACTGAATAACTCCACCGCCTTTACCAATTCGGGCTCCAACATTTAGAATGTATGCTCTACCGTTAGGATCTTCAAACAGGGCAATAGGTTCATTTCCTTCGGTGGTAATTCCAACCAGTCGAAAATACCTGACTTCGTATTTAAGCAATGGATTATCGCTTGATAATCCTTCCACTAAGGCTTCAGCTTTGTAAACTTTAAAAGGATCAGGCTTATTCACCGGATCATATGAAAAGGAGATTCCTTCTTTATCAAGAACATCCTTATCTTTTTCCTTATCAATCTTAGTGGCATTGGCTATCGCGCCGGACCCTTTGGCCTTGGCTGGTTTTGGCTTCGCCTTTGCTTTAGGAGTGGCTTTGACCTCTTTGTCTGTTTTCCCGACATCTTCTTTTTTGGCTTTTTCGCCACCGCACCCAAATATAAATACCGCAATCACGAAAACCGCCAGCAGTACTTTAATGCTCCTCATGACTCACCTTTATTGTTTGGTTGGATTAAAGGATCCAGCCGATAGCTATTTCGACTTGCCCTTATTACCCTTGCCTTTTCCTTTTCCTGCCGCCGGAGTTCCGCCACCTTTGACAAATCTAAATGTAGTGGCTGTGCATGTAACGTCTATTATCGTTTCACCAGATTGGCTCTTTGGACTTCCAAGGTCC
>CAYSHR010000460.1:0-3677 GCA_964430795.1 uncultured bacterium | reverse complement strand
AAGAATGGGTGGAGAGACTTAGTATGGCCGTAAAGCTGATCTGGGTTACGGGAATTGCCGTGGGGCTTTTTCTTTTCGGAACAGCTATCTTTATCATTTCCGCTACACTAAAGCTGGCCATATTCAGAAGAAGGGAAGAGATAGGTGTAATGCGGCTGGTAGGCGCGACAAATAGATATATTCAGATGCCATTTATTATTGAGGGACTTTTACAGGGCTTTTTGGGCGCCGCTGTTTCTATTGGCGCTTTATTTCTGGTATTCACCCAGACAATAAGTAAATTCTCTTTATATTCCGGGGAAGTAATGCCATTCTTTCCAGGATTCGACCTGAACTTTCTGCCAAGGGAAGCCTTGCTTGCACTTGTTTTTATGGGGTTGTTTGTAGGTTTTTTAGGCAGCCTTGTATCAGTTGGGAAGTTTCTTAAACAATGAGAACCGGATTAAAATTCATATTTCTCTCTATTTTTACGGCTTTGCTGGTAAATGGCTATTTCCATATCTCTTTTGCTCAGACAGCTACAACCCCTCCTTTAACGACTCTTCCTGAAGCCGGCGAAAAGGGCGCCCCAACACCTCCTGTGATTGACAAGGAGACCTTGGAAAAACTTGAGTCCTGGAAAAGCAGACTGAAAACCACTTTAAAAGCCGAGCAGAGTGTTTTAAGACAACTTTACATCATTGAAAGTGAGATGAATCGACAACAGAATGAGCTTTTTAAAATCAATAAAAAACTGGGGCGGATTAGAGGCAGAGTCGCGAAATATGAAGCAGAAATCGACAGGCTGAAGGAAGACAGGGATATTAGAGAAAGAAGAGTAAAAACAACCATCAGGCGGCTTTATAAGCTAGGACAGGGCGGAATCTGGCAGATACTTCTGGGAAGCCCGAATCTGAAAACCTTCCTGATAAGATATAAAGCGCTGAATGTTTATTTTGAAAGAGATGTCAAAGTAATAACAAGTTTTAATGAACGAGTCAGGATGCTTGCCGGATATAAGGCCGATCTGGCCGGAGATATTGAAACTCTGGCAATGCTCAAAGCTGCCGCGGAGCAACGACGCTCCCAGGTCTGGGTTCAGCGGGAAAAACGAATGGTATTTCTAGGTGAAATTGAGAGAAATAAGGCATTGGCATTAAGAGCGACTCGAGAACTGGAACAGCAAGACGCGGCCCTTACCACGACAATACAAAATCTCCCCGGCGCCAAAGGTCCCAATACAGTTCTGCCTGATTCGTTGGTTCTTGACTTCAACTCCAGGAAAGGTTATCTAAAGCTTCCTGTAACCGGCGCTATTGTGAGCCGATTTGGCAGGAATACCAGCCGCAGATTCGGCACAGTGACAAAAAATAATGGTATTGACATCTTGGTAAGCCAAAGCACGCCGGTTCATGTTGTGGCTGATGGGCGCGTACGATATACAGGGGATTTTCTTGGCTATGGCCAGGTTGTTATCGTCGATCATGGTGGCAGGTATTATTCTTTATATGCTCACCTTGACCGCTTCTGGGTGGCAAAAGGTGATTCAATAAAAGCTCGTACAGCCATTGGAACTGTGGGTAAAAGAGGCGCTCTTGCCCAATCCAGGCTGCACTTTGAAATCAGACATAAAGGCGTCGCCCTCGATCCAATGGGTTGGATTGATTTTGGCATATCTAAGGAGGATTAATGAAAACCCGGAATAAAATGATTATAATACTGGTTGCCGTCCTGTCAACCACCCTTTTTATTGGAGCCGTTTATAAATCCGCTGACGCTCTTGAGGATGTCAGTGATGAAGCCTATTCATCACTAAGACTCTTCACAACTGTTCTTTCCATTGTCGAAAGTAAATATGTTGAGTCTGTCGATATGAAAACTCTGGTTTATGGCGCAATTAACGGCATGCTTCAGGGTCTCGATCCTCATTCGGCTTTTCTTGATCCCGATTTTTTCAAGCAGTTGACTACAGATACCAGCGGCGCCTTTGGGGGCCTTGGAATCGAGATAAGCATCAAGGATGGTTACATCGCCATTTTTGCCCCCATTGATGACACACCCGCCGCAAAAGCCGGGCTAAAAGCAGGGGACCTTATTGTCAAGATTGAAGATAAAAGCACCAGGGGCATGTCCCTTATGGAAGCTGTAAAATTGATGCGAGGAAAACCAGGCACACAGATAACAATTTCAGTCTGGCGCAAAGGATTAAAAGAGCCTAAATCCGTTGAAATCACAAGGGCTGTAATCAAGGTAGTATCTGTAAAACATAGAATACTTGAACCTGGATACGGATATGTAAAACTGACGGGTTTCAACGCGAACACATCGAAAATGCTGAATAAAGCTCTAAATGAACTTGAAGGTATGGATGAAGGGATGAAAGGTCTTGTTCTTGACCTGAGAAATAATCCCGGCGGTCTTTTGGATGAAGCTCAAAATGTGGCAAACATGTTTCTTGATTCCGGGCTCATTGTTTACACCCAGGGTAGAATCAACACTCAGGACATGAGACTTACCGCCACAAAAGCAAAAACCCATCCCAATATTCCCATGGTGGTGCTCATTAATGGTGGAAGCGCCTCAGCCAGTGAAATAGTGGCCGGCGCCTTACAGGACCATCAGAGAGCCCTAATTGTGGGTGAACAGAGCTTTGGGAAGGGTTCGGTACAGAGCATCATGAGACTCGATGATGGCTCCGGCATCAAACTGACTACGTCAAAATATTTTACTCCCAAGGGCAGAGATATTCAGGCAAGAGGCATCACTCCCGACTTTTATGTACCTGAAGACGCCTGGGCCGGAGTTGATAAAGCTCACAAGGACTTTTTCAAGGAACGCCGGGAAGCGGACCTTGAGAGAAGATTGCCGAACATTAATGATAATGAATATCCTGAAGAAAAAGAAGAGAATGAAAAGATTGTCATACCTGGTGAAAAAACTGATGAAAAAGATGAGGATAGAGACATTCAACTTGAATACGCCCTGTCGTTATTAAAAAGCTGGGGCGTGTTTAAAGCCGTGGGTAATTAAACTTTATTGGTGTCATGCTTCAAATTGGACCACCTGATTTTTTGGCCAAAGTAGGGCGCGCGCTAGGGGAAAAGTCGCGCTCTTTTATTCTATTGATCGCCCTTGGCGGCCTCTTCATTTCCACGACCGTTGGTGCGGTTATTGTCCAGAAAACCAGCTTTTATCTAGCGAAATCCATGGGTCTTAAAAGCAATGGAATAACCGCTAATAACGGAAAAGTCCCAGATACACGGTTTTATGAAAGATACCAGAAAGCCAACGGCAAAGCTTATCAAGCCTTTTTTGACCTTGGGCTTTCAAACATAAATTTCATCTCCAAATATTCCAGAATCGTGGAGTCCAGTGGTGAAAAATATGAATTCAAATATCTTGAGTTATGGGTAAAGGATAATTTCAGTTTTAATGGCGCTTTGGAGCATTTTAAAAACCTTGTATCTCAAAAAGTAAGAGGGGTCGCCCTTGAGAGCACTAAACTGGACGCTAAAGCTTTCAGGCTGATAATTAAGCTGGATGGGATCGAGACTCATAAGATTATTTTCTCCAAAACCGGAGTCGAGACCGAAAGCGACGCGGAAATGCCGGCCATGGTTGATATCGCCAAAGGCGTGCCAAAAATTAAATACTCGGGGCCGGCTAAGATTGTAATCATCATCGATGATATTGGGCAT
>CAYSHR010000459.1:0-3683 GCA_964430795.1 uncultured bacterium | reverse complement strand
GGGCAGCCCTTTTTCCATCATCGCTTACATAAAGGGGCATAAGAGTGTCTGATCCGTGGGGTTTAATCATAGTGAGTCTCCTCGGTAAAGAAAAAAAAGTGAACTGAAAAATATTAGCTTTTACGAAAAATCGATTCAATTTTTCGTGCTATTTCCAATCAGAACCAGCAAAGCAACCGTAATCAGGTATGTTTCGTTATCATGTTTTATTAAATCAGTCAAGAATATTCAGCCTGTAAAAATGGTCAATTTATTATTGAAAAAACAATGGCTTGGACACTGCATGCCGTGTCCCTACGAGCAGATGGCGTCGGATTATTGCTGTTGGCGGCATACCGGATGGGGTCGTTGGCTCTTCATTTAGCGCTTTTTTATCTTAACCGGAATCCTTAAAGGTCTGGGACGCCCCTTGACGCTAATGATGACATCATCTTTCTTATCAAGAGTTCTCTTGATGGTCGGCATAAAAACTATATCAAGAGAAAAAGACTGATTCGGTTTTAATACAAGGGGTAATTTATAAGGAGGAGTTGCCATTGCCAGAATTCTCTTGGTCTCACCTACGATTTTTGTAATAACCATATTCTTATTGGAGATGTTTGTAATTTTCGCCAGACCCACAAGATTGTCACCTTCTTTAACTGTATAGACCGTTCTTGGCTTCACGCGAAAACCTGTTATCACTTTCCCCTTTAATTTCAGGGAGGAAGTAAGCTTTTCCGGGTCATTAGTATAGAGATGTATCCTTAATTTCTGGCTTTTGATCTGGGGACCTGATCGCCCTGTAGTGTCAAAAATCACCTTGATAAAGGTTGACTGTCCCGAAGGTAATTCCTCTTTCATCGGATAGGCATATAGGGCGGGTGTATTTCCTTTAACCTCAATAATACGCAAAACTTCCTTGCCCTTGTTGGATATTTCAAATTGAACCGTGACTTTATCCCCTTCCTTTACATCAGGGAATTCAATATCTCTATCCTTTACCGCCAAAATCGGCCAGTTTTCAGAAGTGTCATGGCTGAGGCACCCGGAAGAAACTAATAAGAGGAATAGGGCGACGCCATATATTGCCATGGAGAATTTATTGTTCATGACTTCCTTTTCCCATTAAAAAAGTAAGAGAAATAATAGTTCAGTAAAGCAAGTAACGCAAACTCTTCTTTTTGAATTCAAGTAATCGTTCAGTTACAGGGGGTATTTTCCGGAAAACCATTGTGAGGCTTGTTGGGGATGTTTTTCTCCAGCGGGTTCCTAGCCGGCTCCAATACTTGAAAGGTACTGTTCAACCTTGTCCGGAAGGGCTTTCATAAGCATTTCCCTTTCATTTTCAGGGATATTTAGCCCGGCAAATGACTCTTCAAGAGAGATTTCACAGGTATATGGTTTTAATCCAATATCCATATTGTTGGCAATGGAATCGGCAAGATATACTATATTTGCCATAATTTTGGCATCGCCCTCCATGGATTGGAAATCATGGTGGTGAGCCACAGCTTGAGTAATTGTTTCAGGGAATTTCCATACTCTGGCAAGAATGCCGCCCACAGCCTGGTGGAGTTGATTAATGATCAAAACAAGTTGATCATGGCTTATTGAAACGCTATGCTCTTCTTTTCTAATAAGCTTTGACACCACATCCACCAGAAATGGCTTGCCAATGTCATGGACAAGTCCACATAAAAAGGCATGCTCTGAATCAAGTTTTTTATGGACCGCTATCTCCTGGCAGAGCATAGCTACCGCCATGGAATGCTTCCACAGGGAATCCATTTCCTTCTGGAATTTTGGGTTGCGAAAAATTGATGACCCTATGGATATTCCGATAATAAGGTCTTTTATGGTTCTAATGCCAATTTGGGCAATAGCTCTTGTCAGATTGGTTACTTCACAAAGTCCGCCGTAAACAGGGCTGTTGGCGATTTGAATTACCTGCCCTGTAATAAACTGGTCTTGCTTTATCAAATTCGCGAAATCAGTCAATGTACTGTCCGGATCAGAGGAGAGCTTCATTATTTTGGTGGCGATTCTCGGCAATAGAGGCATCTCAAGATCATGAGAGCGAAGCCTTTGGACCACCTCTTTTTTCAGTCTGCTGACAGTTATTGTATTCTGACCTGACTTTGCCGGCTCAGTTTTGTCTTTGGAATCATTTTTATTCACTTGTAAATCCGCTCCAACCATTTTGGCCTTCCCAAAAGAAATATTTTTCTACCTTAATGGTATCGGTTAAAGAGAAGGCAACCTTGATAGAATAAGTATACCAGATGGCAATAATTGATTAAATCGCGATATAAAACTAATTTTATAAATAATTAATTTAAATTCTCCTTGATAAGCTCTTTTGCGAAATAGATTTTTTCCATACTGACAAAGGGTGATTCAAGGAGGTGTTTTACCAGTTCCTTCTTCTTCATCTCGGGAAAGGAAACTGTTGAAAATTCATCAAAAACCTCGGTAGGCACCTTTACCAGATTTACTTCCTTTGATTTTTTCATATCAACCAGGACAAATTGCAAGTAGGTTTTTTCAGAACTATAATAGAATAACCTGTAGGATTTATTAAAATACTCTTTCCCAATTTGACCAAAAAGACCGATTTTGTAAATTTCCACCATTTCATCATCAACCTGGTTCTGTTCAAGAAGAATTTTTTCCTTTAGAGAAAAGGGGCCAAAGACCATTCTGATTTTTTTTGGCGAGCTTTTCAATTTTTCGGGAAGCTGATTCATGTAATTTTCGTGATTTGTAATGATATTTTCCCAATTATCAAGCTCAGAAGTGGGATATTTCAAGATGAATAATCCTGAGTTCATATCGTTATAAATAAAAAAATCGTCAAAAAAGATATTCTGTCCGCAATTTTCACAATGGGCTACGTTCAGCTTGAAGTCGATGATGTTCTCTTTAAGGACAGGGTCCAGGGCGATGTTGCAGGAATGAAAATAGGTAAAATCGATTTTTGAATTACATTTCGGGCAATCAATATTCATAGTTCTTTTTTGAGCCATTGAGCCTCCTTGCCCGACTTTAACATGATGCCCTGTGAGGAAACAATAATTTCCTTCTATTTACCTGTTTTTGCCTATTGTGCCTTGAGGAGATTTAAGTGTTTTGCTATAGTGCCCTAGCTTTAGACAAGGATTAGGAAAGGTAGCGTTTTTAGGCAAAGGCATCTATTGTGAATATCAACTCTCTATACGAACCCCAAAAAGGGCGTGGCATGAAAGTGGCCGCCTTTATGTCCGGTTCAGGTACAAATCTTATTAAAATCATTGAATATCAGAAAGAGCTGGAGATTAACAAAGACGTCTGCCCTTATGAAGTGGTGCTGGTCTTTACTGACAATAAAAACAGCAATGGAAGAGCCATATCGGAAAAATATGGGATTGAGTTTATTGAGAATGACATCCTGGACTATTATAAAAGCCATGGCAAACAGAACAAGAAGGACCTCTCCTTAAGACCGGGTTTTGATTCAACAACTATGGACATTCTCTCGGGATATGAGTTTGACGCCATTGCCTTGGCGGGCTATATGAGCATTCTTACAAAAGATTTACTGAAAAAATACGCGGGGAAGTTTTATAATGTTCATCCAGGGGATTTGTCTGTTGCAGATGGCGATAAAAGAAGATACACCGGGGATAAAGCGGTTACCAAAGCAATCTTAAACGGGGATGAAT
>CAYSHR010000458.1:0-3686 GCA_964430795.1 uncultured bacterium | reverse complement strand
TTCAAAATACTTTTCGTCAAAAAATTCCAATTCATTCGTAATCCGACTCTTTACAGCAGGAGTTGGGGTTGTGGGAGTTTTCAAAGTAGAACTACCTTTATCATCAGAGGTAAACATTCCCTGAACCGCCGTGCCTCTATAAGCCGATGGGATGGAATTGAAGTTATCCGTATAGTGAATTTTTCCAGAACCATCCATCCATTTCCAAATCACATCGCTATCACTCTGCCCGAATGCCATAGAAGAGAAAAGCATGATAACGCAAAGCAAAATGAAAGGGAGGATATGTTTCATATTTTCTTTTTTTTCAGATTTTGAATACAAAAATCCTGTTAAGTTATTCAATATTTATCATAGCAGCCAGCCTTTTACTGTCAAGTACGTTAGCGCATAATGAGCGTTGTTTTTGATTTTACGAATTGAATAAGGCTCAGAAAACTTTTTAAAAAGAGGGCGTCAGGTTAAAATGACATATCAGGTTTATGACATGTCAGGTGAGTCTTTCGATTTTTCAGACTCAACATTCTTCTTCTCCTTATCTATTATTTTTCCATCAGTTGAAATGTAAGTGGGGTCAATTTCAGGTTTTTCCGATGGATTTTTCTTAATCGGCTTTACTGGACTTTCACCAACATTCGGATTCAAATAGGGGTTGCTCTGTTTTCCTCTGTTTACAGAACTTCTAAAAGGGTCCTTTGGGCTTACAGGATAAGATATTTTACCTGTGCTCTTCTCTTTCCTGAAAAGTTTGAATAAAAAAGATATTATTATAACAATAGCTACCAGTCCAAATAAACAGATAAAGAGATTTAAAAGAACATCGTATGTCAATTTTTCAAGCATACGACCACTTAGTTGCCCCAATATGGTGATTACACTGGTTCCGTTCATCATAAGCCCCATATTGATTATAAAAACAAATTATATCAAGAACTTTAAAAAATACTCACTTATTTTTTATTACTCCAGTTAAACCAGAGGTCCCTCCCGGTGAGAATCTTGTTATGATTCTCATCAGAAGTAATAATTTTCGCGAAATTCCATACTACTGTTTCAATTGGAATCGCCCTCCAATCATCCACAATTCCCTTTAATCCTGGGATCGCTCTAAAATGAGGGGAGAAATTATTTCCCGGAATCGCCTTTCTTTCATTACCAAAAAGATAAGACGGGCGCACGATGGTATATGGAATACCGGATTTAATCACAACTTGCTCCGCCATGTTTTTGTACTTTAAATACGCGCCAAGTTTGAGGTTTGCGCCAATTGAACTCATAAGAACAAAGTGGCTGACCCCCGCTTTCTTTCCCGAGTTCACCAAAGAGATGGTTGTTTGATAATCCACGGATTGATAATTGGCGTCATCTGAAAATTGAGAGCGAGTAATCCCTACCAAACTCAAAATGGCGTCGGCGCCATCCATAGCCGCTGTCAATTCCTCTTCATCATCAAATGACGCGATTCGCGTTCTTGGATCATCCTTCATTCTTTCTAAAGAGGGTGACTCGGGTCGCAAATGGAGAATATATGACAGCTCTTCGTTATCAGGAATATCCAGAAGGGCGCGCCCTGTATATCCTGTTGCTCCGGCTACAAAAACTTTTTTCATTTGATTGACCTCTCATGTTCCATTTTGTATGCTTGATAAGTCCAAATTACAATCTTTTTCTAATCAGTCTCACTGGAGGTCGAAATATGGCGGATATGCAAATCCAATCAGCGGAGTCCATGACAGAAGGGCAGCCTGATAAGTTATGTGATCTGATTTGTGACCATATTCTGGATGATGTTCTCGCGAAAGACAGATTTGCCCGCGTCGCCCTTGACGCCGTAGCCGCTCCCGGACTGGTTCTACTATCGGGCCAGTTATCAACCAGAAGCTATATTGAGCTTACGGCTCTTGTAAGGAAAACTGTAAGTGATGTGGGATATTCCAAATCGGAAAGCCGTTTCGACGCTGACAGTATCGCGGTACTCACTGTCGTCGAGGAACAATCTCGCGACATAGCCCTTGTGGTGGACAAGAGGGGCGCCGGCAATCAGGGAATTGTTGTCGGGTATGCCTCCAATGAAGGGGAAAAGGTTGGTCTTGACACCGATCTTATGCCCATGCCTATTTGGCTTGCTCACAAGCTGTCAAGGAAACTCACAGAAGTAAGAAAAGGAGAGCTTGCTTCTCTTTTAAGACCTGATGGCCACACCCAGGTCACTCTGGCTTATGAAAACCGGGTTCCAAAGAGAATCTACGCTATTACAGTTTCAAATATGCACGAGAGGGATTCCCAACTTGACAAAGTGAGAGAAGGGATTATCCAGATGGTTATCAATCCTGTTTTGGCTTCTTGCAAGGATCTGGTTGATGATCAGACTACTTTCAGGGTGAATCCGGGAGGGCCTTTTATATTAGGTGGTCCTTTGGCGGATACCGGTTTGAGTGGGAGAAAATCGGTAAGCGACACTTATGGAACCGCCTGCCCTCATGGTGGATCGACTTTTTCCGGCAAGGACCCCACCAAGACTGATCGCTCAGGCTCTTACATGGCCCGCTATGTGGCCAAAAACATTGTGGCTGCCGGAATCGCGGAGAAGGTTGAAATACGTGTGGCCTATCTCTTTGGAGTGGAGGCGCCTCTTTCATTGCAGGTGGACAGCTTCGGGACAGGAAAAATGCCCGATAAGGAAATAGCGGTCCTTGTAAAAAAGAACTTTGACCTTTCCACTCCGGGAATTATCGAGACCCTGAATCTCAGGAGAATAAAATACGGGCCAACTGCCTGTTATGGCGCTTTTGGCGGGGACAGCCAAAATCGGACCTGGGAAAGAACCGATATGGCGGATAAACTGAAATAGTGAATTAATTTTTTACTTTATGGGCTGAAGGAAACTTTATGGATAATACTAAAAAACTTGGATTTGCCACCTTGGCGATTCACGGCCACAAACATACGGATAAACACGATGACGGCGCGCCGATAAAAGCGGTCAGCACGCCGATATATCAGTCATCAACTTTCGCATTTGATTCTGTTGAAGAAGGGGCGGCATGTTTTGCCGGGGAACAGGATGGATATATATACACCCGCCTTGGCAATCCAACTCAATCCGCCCTTGAGCGCGATCTGGCTTTTCTGGAAAATGGAGAAGCGGCCCTGGCCTTTGGATCAGGCATGGCGGCTACAACCGCCATAACCTTCTCCATGTGCCGTCCTGGAGATAACATCGTCACTTGCCACACAGTCTATGGAGGAACCCACGCCTTTTTTTCTGAAATGCTGCCCAGGTATCAGATCGAGGCCAGGGAATTGGATTTCACTGATATTGAGGAAGTGGAAGCTTCAATAGACGAAAAGACCAAAATGCTCTTTTTTGAAACTCCGGCCAATCCTACCATGGAAGTTCTTGATATAGAACGAATCGCGGCTCTTGGGAAAAAACATGATGTAATCGTGGTGGTGGATAATACCTTTGCCACACCCTATCTACAAAATCCTCTTGACCTTGGCGCTGATATTGTATTGCACTCCATGACCAAGTATCTAAGCGGGCATGGTGATACTGTGGCCGGCGCGGTTATTGGCAAAGAAGAATTCATCAAACCCCTTCGTTTTGAATATCTCAAGGACTTTGGCGGAATTATCAGTCCATTTAACGCGTGGCTGATCCTTAGAGGAATTAAGACCCTGGC
>CAYSHR010000457.1:0-3695 GCA_964430795.1 uncultured bacterium | reverse complement strand
ACATAAAAATAAAAAGAGATAAGTTTTGTGTCCCCGGAACTCTAGTATTGTGTCCCCGTAACTCCCCGGAATATAAGTATTGTGTCCCCGGAACTCGTTCCTGCCCTAAATCGCGAAAAGCTTTATTGAATAAGCAAAATCAACAAATTCCCCACACCCCAAAGAATGTAGCACCCAATGAGGCGATCTGGTATATATTGAAAAGCTTCTTGTTTTTTAAAATGGGGATTTATACATGATTAGAAATATTTTTCTCGCCCTTATCATCATGGCAATTCTTTTTTCCACAGCAGCGTCTGAAGAAATTTATCCCGGACCCACGGTAAATCTCGACCTTGGCTCTTTCGAGGTTGTGGCAACCGACCTGGCTTATAAGATCACCAACGCGGTCAAGGCCGAACCGCCCAGGGTTCTAGGATCAAAAGCCGACGATGTTGTTTTTCCAAACACCTATATTTATCAGGACAGCTACATGGCCTTTAAAATCGACACCGAGACCGGCGAGGTCACAAAAATCGGCGACGATCTGGACGGCCTTACCGACAATATGAAAGAGGCTGTGAATATAGCTCCCGAGTGGTTAAGGGTGGGGCTTATCGACACATTTATTACTCTTTCTGAAACAGACGGTGAAGCTTTCGCCGAGATGATTCTGAATCCCGAAGACGATCGTTACACTGACGAACTTGCTTTTCTTGTCGCCATGACCAGCGCCGACACTCTTAATCAATCAAACATAGTTGAGCTTTTCGAGGAAAACGTAAGGCTGATTTATGAATTCGACGCGTTTCTCGATTATGTCGAAGTTGTTGATTCGGGCTCTGTGGGCGATGATGATTACTACACCACGGTCAGTTACATTGTTTTGGATGAAGGCGTTCCCA
Organism: uncultured bacterium; assembly: GCA_964430795.1. GTDB lineage: Bacteria > Lernaellota > Lernaellaia > JACKCT01 > CAYSHR01 > CAYSHR01. Next base: position 2,811 of record CAYSHR010000457.1, on the reverse strand, counting down.
CCGAATATGAACTGCCCAAGGATATTTACTACTGGTATATTGTCTCTCCCAGGCTCGACCATGAGGATATCAAATACGTGGATCCAGCTACGGGCAGCGGCAAATCCCCTGATGACGGCGGTCTTTTCTATCGAAACTATTTTATGTATGACGCTGACGGGGAGCAAAGCTACACTACGCCCTACTTTATGCGGTATCCAAATATCATCACCGAGGCCATGCTTCAGGACTGGAGCGTTGGCGGCGGCGCCTCTTCCGCCTCCACATATTTCTCAGCCAGAGATATCTATAATATCGACGCCGCGTATCATGAAAACGGCGAGCCGGTTACAGTCGAATACGCATATGGAAAGGGCACAGTCATCGCCACAACCATGGCTATGATCTCCCAGTGCGGCGGCGGCGACTGCGAAATGCTTGACAATTTTCTCGCATATGGATGCGGGGATATGGAGTTGCCCGTTGATAGTAAAATCATGATAGTAACCGACAACGTAAAAGGTAAAATCAGCACCGAGGGACTTATCGCCAACCAGCTATCAAATCTCGGATATTCCGACGTTGACCAGCTTACCCTGACCCAGTTTCTGGCCCTTGACGCCACCGGCCTGGCTGAATATTCAAAAATTATTCTTCATGACTATCTGGAACACGAAACATATGAGGCTTTTGATGATTCAGTAAAAGGGCACCCGGACCTTTTTGACTGGGTTAATGGAGGCTACAACGTATTGGAAATGCATCTGGGCGGCCCCGTTGATATCTCCGATCTTACCTTTATCGGAGGATATCAGGTCGCGACCGGGGAATCTGCCGTCACAGACGTAATCGCCATGGGAGGCAGGCCGCTGCTTTACGATGTAATAACACGCGCCGACCACCTTTGGGACGGCGAGATATACAGCAGTATGAGTGGTGATCGCTCAATCGAAAGCGACGGCGCCATGGCTATCAAGCTTCTGGGCAACTGGGCTGGGAAAAACATGATGGACAATATTTCCGAGTATGCTGGAAAATTCAGCCTTGGACCCGGCGCCACTGAAAGAGCGGTGGACGCGGTAAGAATTATAAGGAACCATTTTGGCAACTGTGGCGAGTGTCAGGATGTATGGACCGCGCTGCTTCGCACCTGCCTTATTCCCGGACTCAATGTCTCGGATATCAACGAAGATCATGTGTGGAACGAGTTTTATCATGACGGAGAATGGTATTACCTCCAGAATGACTGGTCAAACGCGGCTACAAGAATAGCCACACCCGGCGGTGGGCAGGATACCGACTATGGCGGAGGAAAAACCACCAGCTTTATTTTTGGATGGAAAGAAAGCGGGGAAACCTTCTCTGTTATCGACAGATACTCCGAGGCTATAACCCTGGAGGTCAATCTTACCGATGACGCCGGCGCCCCTGTTCCCGACGCCACAATATGGGTCGGCTCGGAAGGCTATTACAGCGGAAGCAACAACTGGAGCTTCTTTATCTATACAGACGCTGATGGGCACGCCGAAACCACTCTTGGAGATGGTAGAAACTACTATATCCGTGTTGATTCCGGTGCCGGATATTGGCCCGATGATTCGGACAGGCACTCAGTCAAGGTTGTTGATGAGAATGACGCCACTCCCGGCTCCGTCCATGTTGTTGATCACGCCATGCCCGAAGTTCTTCAGGGCGAGAACTCCGTTTTAGACAATGGAGAAGAAGGGCAATACGGAATTCACCTGGCTTTCGATGTTGATTACAGATTCCAAAAACTGCACAACCCATTAAGCAGGGCACGGGTCACCGGAATGGCGGAAAATAAAGGCGTTAACGTCTATCTTGTGGACAAAGAGAACTATGAAAACGCCAAACTTGGCGCTGATTCATATTCGACCCGGATGGCATGGGAAAATGTGGTGAATTTCGACAAGGAAATTTTCCCTCCCGGAGATGGCAAAATCTGGTATGTGGTTCTGTCGAACAAAGTCAATCCAAAGTCATTTATGCCCATTACTTATAGCGCTAAAGAGGTGGAAAACCCAGATAGCGATGACGACGACGATGATGATGACGACAACCAGGGCGGCGACGACGATGACGACGATGACGACAGTTGCTGCGGGTGCTGAGATTAAGATGTGAAAATTTCCATTAAGTTGCACTGTTACAATGGTGCGAAATGGTTATTTTTTATCCCTTGCTTTTCTTTCGCCTATCCAATTATACTTTCAAAATGGAAATAAGCCTTTCAAATAGCGGCCTTCCTTACAAATATGGGAAGATTACCTTGCGGATGATGAGAAGGGACGATGTGGATGAAATGGCGGCCTGGCCTTATCATCTGGACCCTTTTTATTCCAAGGGCATCAGGCTGCCCGGATCAAAGTTGGGAAGAGATAAGTGGTGGCGGGATCACCAAAGAGAACCCTTTTCCATTCTTCTTGGCGCCCAAAACAGTAAAGGCCGTCTTGTCGGTCGGGTCAGCGTGACGGTGGTTGATGAAAAAAACAAAGAAGGGGTGATGGGAATCCGAATTCGCCCGGAACTTGAGAACCTGGGATACGGCGCCGATCTTTTAAAGAGCTTTCTGGCTTACTGGTTTATTTTCAAGGATATGAAAATCCTATGCTTTGACGCCAATGTACTGAACAAAAGAGCCGCCGCCTGCTACAAAAAAGCCCGAATACCTATTGTGGGTTACCATTATGATTATCACCCCACATTTCTTCATGAAAAACAGATGCACAAAAGCGGCTTTTTAAAATACATTGATTATCGGATTACAAAAGAACAATATCTGGAAATAAAAAAGTCTGATGACTCTGCTGC
>CAYSHR010000456.1:0-3704 GCA_964430795.1 uncultured bacterium | reverse complement strand
CACTCCGGTGGGCCTGGGCGGGGATTTTATAAATTAGGCGCCAAGGGCTCTAAGAGGTCCGCCATATTCAAGATACGGGTTTATCTTTGCGGCCTCTTTAAAATAACCATGGACTTTTCTCAGCTTTATAAGACTCGGGCTGATGCTCTGCTTGATAATGAAACCCAGGTGGACTCCTGTCAGAAAATAATATTCTCCTCTATTGGGATCATTTTCCAGAAGCTTCAAAGACCATTTATAACCCTGGTCCGCCAGCTTGTCCCGGTCAATATCCTCACCGCCGAATTCAATGAGCCACATGGTAGCCCTGGCCGCGAAATAATTCGCCAATTCGTTATCAGGGTCTCTGAGCATGACGTTCTGAGCCGCGATAAGAGAACGTGCCACCGAGCTTGCCGGACCCTCATACCTGTAGCTTTTATATGAAAGGACAAGGAGCTCCGCCCTGTCTATGGGAAACTCACTCAAGTTTATTTCGTCAAAAACAGCTCCCCGCTGAAAAGGCACGGCGCAGCCGCTGTGAACAAGAAGAACCAGGAAAAAAAACAAGCCCAGGGTTATTGATAAGCATTGGCTTTTGGCTTTCAAATGTCATTTTCCTTTGCTATACATTGTCTTGTATTTGGAAAAAACACTCTGGTTTACCGGAGAAAATCCCTGGATGTCAAAATCCTCACAAATAGTTTTCGCGTCCGAATACCGGCAGAAATTTGCCGCGGCCTTTTCGAAAGCTTTAATGTCCGCGGGGTTTATGTTGGCTGAAATCACCGCAAAGCCGTTGTTGGGAATAGGCGCGCTTGAAAAGATGAGTTCCAATTCCTTGGCAAAATCCAGTTCCCCAAGGCTGTTATATTCCTTCTGGTCGAGAATCACGGCGTCTACTTTCCCTTTTGTTAATTTTCGCAATGATCGCAGTGCTCTTTCGGGAAGAATATTTACATCCACGCCGAAAATCATCCGGTTTTCAAAGACTATTCGTTCTACAAATTCCGGCTCTTGAAGATGGGCGCCGGCCATGGTTTTTCCCGCCAGTTCATCTATGGATTTATAGGCGCCTTTTTTTACAACAACATAGTATTTGCTTTCTGTTTTACCGTTTAAAATTGCCTGGTTTATTACTTTTAGCCCCAGGGGTTTTCCATACTTGAGATAGAACCCCAATGAGCTAAGAACAAATCCGGGCTTGTTGGCTTTTATATATGCCAAAGCTTCCTTCTCATCAGTAAAGTATCTACCCACCACGCCAACAGAATCCCAGCCCGACTTTCGCGCCAACTCCTTTGTCAGCCGGTCGATCTGTTGTTGAGCCTGCTCAGAAGGGGATGGGCCGCCGGGCCTGATGACCACAATGTCATGAGGGCCGGCTTGCGCCATATACGGCGCCGCGATTATTAAAATCAAACCAATAAAAATTATCGCTGTTTTTATCCTCATCATACACCTGTTGTTCTTTTTCCGTGAAGCCGTAAACTTTCGCAAAGAAGTCACACATAATAGAGTTTTTTTATATCACACCATAATTTATCAGGCAATACCAGGCCGACTATGGATGTTTGAAATCTACGAAACCCTTGAGGAATGACTGCAAAAAGAAACTTTAAGATTATTTATACTGTAGACAGATAACCTTATTGCCGGCGGTTACGGCGACAATTTTGTGCCCCACAATATCGAGAAAAAGCAGTGGTCTTTCAGAAAGCCGGGTATGGTCTTCTATTTCGACCTCGTCAACAGATAGCTCATAGATATAACCTGGAACCAGTTCGGAAAATATCCTGTTTTTTGAGTGGACAAAAAGTCCTGTGCTTTTTCCCTCCACATGGCGCCGGCCGTGAAGCTGGGCGGTTTTATAATTCATCCTTAGAATAACCGAACGGTTCAGGCCCGAGTCCTGCTCAATATATCTGTATAAAAAAAAGAAGCTGCTTTTTCGCGCAAACATCAGGGTTGTATCATCGGGGATGGGATAAAAATAGTTCCGGCCCTTGTCTTTGGTGTGGTGAGTTACAAATCCGTCCCCAACCTCGGCAGTAAATCTGTCCCTGCTGTGAGTGTAAAGAAGGTAGGGCGAAGTTATTGTTATCCCTTCATAATCCGTATCAATCCATTCCACCTTTCCTGTGTCGGCATTGACGCCTAGAAATACTTTTGGCCCCGCAATCGTGACCCGCCCTTTTGAATAACTTGGCGCGCCAAAGATGTGATAAGGGACGCTGGTCTTCCATACCACCCGGCCCTTTTTCAGGTCCACAGCCACCAACTGTTTTTCATGGATGAAAAAACCTCGATTATGAATCAGGTCAAAGGAATCCTTCCATGGTTTTTGGGCAAGGTGAGTTGATGGATTGCCGACAAATATTGGGTGATCCGCCATAAAAATCACTTTGCCTCTTTTTGGATTTATCACATAGGTCTTATTTTCTGCTTGAAGGATCATACGCCCTGCTATGATTTGATCTCCAAGAATCCGGTCATTTATCGGGACCGGCAGATTTAGGGCTTTTAAAACTTTACCGGTGCCACTGTTAAACACGGTAAGGGTTTTTCCTTGAACAGCGTAGACTTTGTCTCCATGAACAGCCAAAAGAGTATGACCATCACCAACGCTTTTCCCTTTCCACAAATTAGTTCCATCCTCCATGGAAAAAGAATAAACCCGCCCGTTTTTTGTTGCCACAAAAGCTCTGTTGGCAAAGCAGACTAAAGAGGCAGCGGCGCTTTTTAAATCGTGAGTCCAGACTTGAGTCAAAGAAGAATGGGCGGCGTGGGCTGTCAGAAAAAACAACAAAAAACAGAGGACCAGGGTTTTTATTTTCACTCCTCCTCCCCTTTCACAGAGTCAAACCCCCTCTTGATAAAATGAGCGGCGATAACAGAAAGCATCAAAGCCAGAAGAGAAAATCCAAGTAGATAATCAAAGCGAATGTATTGGGCCAAAGGGACGGGCTTTTTCAATGCGTATAGATACCAGCCGGCCGGAACGAAAAAGGCTGTCAAAGATGGGATCAGCGCCGGTGTCCAGGGAGCTTTTTCATCTGACAGACCAAGGGAAAGGGTCGTCAGAGTTTTTAATCCGGGAAGTTCCCCATAGGCGCTTTTGCCCTTGTCCCACAACACAAAAAGGGCAAGGATCGACCAATAATAATGAGAAGGAACAAGAAGAATATAGATCAGAATCATGGCGGCAAGCAGAGCATTTAGATTGTTCCTGGTAAAATATATGGTAAGGCAGAAAAGGAGAAAGTAAATAAACGCGGCTCCGTAGTATATGTTCTTCTGTTTTTTAAAAATCCCTTTTCTGCCGTCTTCGCCTTCCCATTTTAGCTTTTCGCCAAGTTTGTGAACAAAGATATGCTTCAGGCCGATACGCCCTTCACCAAAAGTCATTTCGTGATTATGAACGGAGATGTTTGATTTCCACTTCATCCAACCGCCAAATCCATAGGCGGAGAAGCTGCCGATTATTATTCCCACAATAATCACCACCACAAAAACGGCGGCGAAAACAAGATAAAATTTCTCGATCTTTCGGCTCTTGATGAACTTTAGAGCCCCGGGCGCAAAAAGCCCCATTGTAATTATAAGGGGGAAAACCCTGGCCATTGTCGCGAACCCCAGAAAAATAGCAGCACCAACAGGGCGTTTCTTTTTTACAAAACAGATTCCTGCCACAATAGCCGCCATCCAATCGTACTGAATGTATC
>CAYSHR010000455.1:0-3711 GCA_964430795.1 uncultured bacterium | reverse complement strand
ATGAACCTTGCTGAAAAAAAATGGATAAAAATCCTGGAGGAGAAAGGTCCCACGCCAATTATTGATGTTCCTCTTTCTTTATTCGCGAAGAATGATTAAAGCTATTTAAAAACTTTTTCCGCCTAATTGATGGATGATAATAACAGATGATTAAAAAATACTAAAAGGAAGTAAGTTGAAAAGACCCAGGTACTTAATAGCGTTTATTCTCTTCTCCGCGATTATAGCTACCTCGATTTTCTATGCCGACTTTGATGTTCAATCAATCGGAAACGAAGATGTTTATGAGCTTTCCAGGAATGAAAGCGGGCCGGCTATTGAGGATGGCAAACTCAATCTTACTTCCGGCGGCTATCTCAAGATCAAGAATATTGATCAATTTATAGATGGTGATTTCATGATCCGATTTGTTATGGAGTACATGGCCAAAAGAGGATTTTCAATTAGACTTACAGGATGCAATGCTCCAGGCTCATTCTTTATTGTAAAACGGGATAATATCCATTTTAAAAATAAAGATGTTTACAATTTTGTTATCAGGCGGACCGACAACAGGTTTTATCTTCTTGCAAACGGTCTTATACAGACGGTTTGGGAGGAGAGACCCGAGAGTCTTGGTGACCTTGTTGTTGATGTAAGGGCAAGCGATGCTTCACTAGACTCCCTGGAAATTATTCATTTGACATCAACAGGCGCCAAGACTACTTGGCAGGACTCCTTTTTCAGATACTCTTTTCTTTGCCCGGATTTATTTTTAAATCTGATCAAAATTATACTCCTGTTTTCTTTCCTTTACGCTATTGAGTCAAAGCTTTTATGCGCCAAACTGGATGTTTCTTTACAGAGGCAAAAGATAAGCCTGTTGGCTTCAATGGGCATCTGCGCCATTATCGCCCTCCTTGCTGTTTTCCTATCTGATTTTAGCTGGCTAAACAAGATTATCATCTATCTCTTTATATATTTTAGAGTCAGGTTCTGGTTGGTGAACTCAAAAGTTCTTTTGATAAAAGAAGATCATGGAAAAAGAAAAATATATATCCTGAGTATATTCCTCCTTCTATCCATGATTGCCCTTTTCTGGGTGTTTTCTTCGGCTTTTCAAGGCAGGGCTAATCTACATAACTCAATATTCGCGGGTGTGGCGTCAGTATTGATATTTTGGCTATTGACGCCCTTTCTTTTTATTCGAATGTGTAAAAGAGATGATATATGGAATGGCTACTCCATATTTACTCAATCGTCTTTTATGCTTGCCCTAATCGGATTGGTCGTATTGATTTTCCCTAATAGTGAGGAAGCATTAACATTTATCTCTTTCATGTTTCCCATGGCGGTTTTAACTTTTTATCTTCCGGTAAGAGCTAACTATAATAAAATTGCTGGATACAATTGCATAATGATCTTCATCGCGATTCTCTTTTTTGTCAGTGTTGAGGCGGCAATGAGAATCAGTCCATATCAAGCCCGTTTCAAAGCCATGAATATTGGAAATTCCTTTGATCGGGACGATCTTCTGTTCTGGGTTCCCAAGGGTTTCTTTCCCCATGGCGGCGATTTTCCCGATAGAGATGACATGACAGTCAAGATTATCAATTTCAGGAGTGGGGCTGTTCCTGTGCAAAAGCCAAAAGACCTATTTAGAATTATGGTTATTGGCGGGTCTAATGTTTATGGTGACGGCGTGGATAATCCAAAGGATGTGTTTCCCTCTATTATTGAGAAACTGGCGAACAGGAGTTATCACGGGAAGAGGATCGAAGTAATAAATTGCGGTGTTCCGGGCTATAATTCATTTCAACTAAATATCCTTTATCAATATTATGCGTCAAATTATGACCCGGATTTGCTCATATGTTATCTAGGCCGAAACGATGTAGCCTCAGGGGTTGGAATTTACACCTTCAGAGAGACCTGGCTGGCCGGTCACAGCCCAAAAGGAAAAGCCGCGAAAGCTTTACAGAAACGATTTGCGAGTTTGAGCATATACAATGGTCTTACCCAAGTGATAATAAATATCCGCAATAAATCTTTACCCAAAGAGATCACCGATAAAATGCTAAAACCGGTTCTTCCTCCTGGCGATTTGAAAGAAAATATTAGAGAGATTGTTAAAGTCGCAAGGAAAAAAGGCACGAAAGTGCTTATCGCCACCGAGTATTGGGGCGAGCCGATAATAGCTGAAGATGAGTTTCATATTATGAATGAGTATTACGCCGGACTAAAAGAAATCGCCCAAAGGATGGATGTTCCATTTCTGGATACTTATTCCATTTTGGAAAAAAAATATAATGTTTTTGACATCGTATTCAGGGAGGATGTGGTTCACCTGAATCACAAAGGGCATAGAGAGCTCGCAAAAATACTCTACCATTTTCTTGTTGAAATAAAATTGATTCCTGTCGATTCACCACCATAATATCTTTTTGGAAAAAAGAGAAGGCCGTTGGATTTCGGCAAGGTGATTTAAAAACTACCTTGGTTCCTAAATGGCGCGATACATTGGGATTCCGGAACCCTGAAAGGGAAGGAATGGTCATGTATGGCAGCCTGGATTTCAAGCAAAATTGAGAAAATAGAAGGAGAATGGTTGACATTGAACTAATGGGGTATTATTCTTTTTCTAATGATAATTGTGGTTAGTTGATTTTATTAAGGAGTTTATCATGAAAAGGTACTCAATTCCCCGTACCGCCCATTGTGGCGAAGGCTGTAGTATTTGGTCCTGAGCAGGACCTAAAAGGGCTTAAAAATTAAAAGCTAGCCGCTCACAATCGCGGGCGGCTTCTTTTTTTGCATCCGCTTATCTCTTTTTTCAAACCTAGCCCCTTTCCCTGGTGTCCTTTCATGTAAGATGAAGAAATTTTCAATTATGATTAAAAAAGTTTTGTAAATTATTCTATGAAAGAGTAATATCCTTCATCTTTAAAAAACCTTGGGTCAAAAGGATGATTATCTTCATATGTTCGTAGAGAAAAAACTTAAAAAGCTTAAAAAAGCCTCTGAAAAAGAGATTGGGCGAATCGAAAATATTTTGCAAAAAGACCCTGATCTTTTTGACAATAGAATTAAAGCTGAAATCAGCGGGAAAATCGAGAAATTAAGAAATACTTATGAAAGGGGCGACCCAGGGGATATTGGGAAGAAGTTCAAGGAATTTAAAACATCAATAGACTTTTATCTTCCCTTTTATCAAACCTCTATTTTCAGGGAATATGCTGAAGCCATCGCCATTGCCCTGGTGCTCGCGCTGTTTATAAGAACCTTTGTAATTCAAGCCTTTAAAATCCCGTCGGGTTCCATGATTCCCACTCTTCTTGTCGGCGACCATATTGTAGTAAATAAATTTCTCTATGGGACCAGGATACCCTTTACCGAAAAAAAGGTAGTCCCATTAAGAAAGCCGAAGCGAGGCGATATTATTGTCTTTCGATATCCCAAAGACCAGAGCAAGGACTTTATTAAAAGGGTTGTTGGAACTCCAGGAGACAAACTCAAAATAGACGGCGCCACAATTTATATCAATGATGAAGAAGTTGAGAAAACCCCTATGGGAAAGATGAAGTATGATAACAGGGCGGATATTCCTGTAAATACTAATCTATTTGTTGAAAAACTTGGGGATGTTGAGCATGAAATGCTTCTGGACAGCATTCATTCAGGAAGCATTCACTCCATCAACAACACTATAGCTGTCCCTGAAGGAAAATATTT
>CAYSHR010000454.1:0-3720 GCA_964430795.1 uncultured bacterium | reverse complement strand
ACAGTAAACCTCATCTTTCTTTACCAGAAGACCGGTAACATTTTGATGAATCAATCCCTGCTTCTTTGTATATCTTTCCAGAACTTTCCCATCTATGGTTATCTCATAAAAACCATTGGTAGCGCCAATTCCCAAAACTCCGTCTCTGATTACCTTTATATCGCTCACGCCGGGAAGCTCAGGTCCCAGGTTTTGGGTATACCCGGTTAAAGTATCTATTACAGTAAGACCACTGTTAAGCCCGCCAACAATCAGGCGATCCTTGTAAAAACAGAGGGCGGTTACGTAGTTCTCTTTTATACCACCCACTTTCTTTATTTCAAAAACAGGAGAGGAATGAAATTTTCCGGACTCTTCATTAACCTCAAAAAGTCCCATATCGGTAGCCGCCAGTTTTATCTGATCTGTCCAATAGATTGAATTCACACTACCGGGGAATTTCAATATCGGTTCTCTTTTTCCGCCTTTGTAAAGATTTCCTGATATGGCACCGAAAAGAACTTCGCCGTTATTATGCCCTATGGAAGTAACAAATTTATTCTTCATAACTGGAATAGCCTGAGAGTCGTCCAATTTATATATACCCTTGGCCGCGCCTATCCAGAGAATATCATCTATTTCAAAAAGAACCCTGATCTCATTGGAATCCTCAAGCCCCTTAATTTCCCATATCCGGCACTGGTTGCCTGATCCATGTAGGGCATATAGTTTTCCTGAAAATGACCCTACATAGAACCGTCTCCCCGCTTTGCCAAGAGTTTTTGGTTGTTCAATTTTCATCTGACAGATTTCAACGGCAACATTTTCTTTGATTTTATACAGGGCGCCTCTGTTGGATAGAATGAACAATTCGTCATTATCCATTATGGCGTCAGAAATACCTCCAAAAGGATTTTTATCAAAATCAATGGAGGTTGCCAAAAACGAGGTTGCGCCAATGTCGAATCCGACAACGCCCTTCTTGCCTATAGCCCAGATATGCTTTGTGGACCTTACAAGCTTAAAAAAAGACGAGGCGACAAGAAAAGTAGCCTTTCCTCCCTTTAAAGGGCGCAAACCCCTGGACAAATAAACCATTCCACCTTCGGTAGCCGCCAATATTCCGTTACGAAAAGGAATCGCTCCGTGGACTCGGGATATGTCCGAATACCAATGTGTATCTTTTGTATCAAAAGGATTCTCGATGGTTATTAGGTCTAAAGGAATCTCAGGCAATTTCGGATTGAGACTATTTTCAATCTCCAGGTCCGTCTTTTCTTTTACCTTGGCAGCCAACCAGAAGATTATTATCAGCAGAAAGAATAAAAAAGAAATTAAAATGATTGTAATTAATTTCTTCTTATTCATGCTCAAACCTGAAACGTATTGTAAAAACAGAGTCGATCTTGCCCGAGGCTGGTGAAAAAGCCTCAGAAGGTAAATGGAGTAAACTGTTATTCGCCGGCAAGCAAATGGCCTGATTCACAGCGCCCGCTGTCTATGACCGTTACCTCCGGCAGGGGCTCGCCACGCCACCCGTTTTCTTTAACCCAAGCCATCCCTCGTAGGGGCACGGCATGCCGTGCCCAGGGATACGACCCTGATAAAAAGCAACATCATTTCTCGATCCGGATTCGAGCTGTCAGGGCACGGCATACCGTGCCCCTACAAAAAAATTAAAAAACGCCCATATATTTGTGCCATTCAGGACACACCTGTTAATTATTCTTGCCTACGGTTTTTATTTGAATGGAGGTTAGCAAAGTTTTAGCTTTCCTTGCCCATTTTCTTTCTGTCCGCTTCTGGTAAGATGGAACTTCCAGGGTTCGGGAATCTGCGATTAATCTCTCAAGTTCTTTTCGGGCATCTTCCCTTTTACCGGATTTCAGATACAACTCGGCCAACTCATACCTGGCTTGGGCGAAACTGCTTTGAGACAAAACTTTTTTAAAAGCCATTACAGCGGCTTTGTCCTCTCCAGCTCCTTTATAGCATCTGGCAAGAGCAAGCATAGCCTCCCCGAATTTGAATTTTGAATCTCTCATAACCAGAGGTTCGAGGATCCTGCCCCCTTGTTCAAATTTGCCGAGTTTCTCAAGAGATAATCCCAAATAGAATCTGCCTTCAAGATTCTCCGGGGCAAGGGAGATGGCCCTGGCCAAAACCTCCCTGGATTTTTGAAATCTTCCGAATTTAAACTGCAACTCGCCCAACTCATGTAAATCATAAGGCAGCGCTTCCCCGGCGGCGTCTTTTGCCTCAAGTAATTTTACTCGTTTTCTTTCTTTCATTCCCGCTTTGAATTTACCCTCAATGTCTACGGCGCCCTCGCTGGAAATCACAACAGCGAAAAAATAAATAATGGGTCCGATAGGACCAAAGAATATTATTATCCAAAACCAGTAACCCTCCGGTCTATTTCTGAAAAAATGGATCAGAGCCAATATTTGGGGAACAAACCCAAGGTAGTATATGTAATGAGTCATTTACCAATTCCCACATTTAAAAACAGATTGACATAAGTGTAATATCCGTAAACCAAAGTAGCGCCAAGAGCGAAAAACAACGCTAGCAGTTTTAATGACCACGGTCTTGTAACAATAGTCATCAACCACAGGGCAACAATAAGAACACCACTTTCAATGAGATTTATCCAGGGCCAAAGAAATTCCGAGAACAACTGCTGTTGAAAAAGTCCCCATTTATTCAAAAGGAACATCCCGCCTTTTCCCGAAAGAAATAGGGAAATAAGAATTACCATAAATCCCACTGTGGCGTTACTCGATTTTCCCCTTTCCTTGACAATTTCCCTTGTAACTTCTCTTATGCGAGTTTGAGGCTGATCATACACATCCTGGCCGCCGGCTCCTTTCCATCCTTTAGCGTTATCTCTATCTTGAGAGTTGACCGGGCCATATATGCCTCCGCCGTTTATATTTCCCGGAGGTGGTGGGACAACTTCGCTTTTGTTGAACATTTCAGAAATACTGTCTCCATCGTTCTCATTAAACATGTTGTCAATTTCGGGGATATTCTCAGGATCAATGTCCAATGTGGGTTCTTCAACTTTTTCTTTCTCTTGCTGCTGCCCTTTTACACTTCCACGATCATCACCATAATCCTCATGCGCGGCGATAAGACCAGGCATTGTCAAATCCTTTTTGACCTCTTCTCCTAAAAGCAAGTCAACCTTGGCTTCATCCTTTTTTGATTCTTCCAATGCTTGTTTATGGTTAGTGAAAATATTTTCATCGTAACTATTGTCTCCGGAAAACCAATCTCCAAGGTCGGCAACTCCCTTGGACTTTGCCGCCTCTTCTTTTTCTTTATCTTCTTTGGTAATGAATAAAGGGGTTCTTTTAGCTCTTTCTTTTTCCGGTTTGGTTTTCTTTTTTTTATTTGAGGAAAGCTCAAGAGCTGAGGGCTTTAATTTCTTGCCGCAAAAAGGGCAGACAGCCACTCCATCAGGGACATTACTATTGCATTTATTGCATTTCATTCTACTTCTCGTTTTCCATTGATTTGAAAGCCCTTTTGAAAGATGCCCCCATTTTTTTTCTAACTGTCATTGGAGTCACTTTATCCCTCAAACAGTCCGACCCCCATAATAATGCACCAAAACAGGGTTCATTTTGAAGCTTTATTATTTCAACATTTTTATAACGCTTTTTAATATACTCCGACATGGTGGCTATCATAGTGGAATCCTCCCCCTTTTGAAACACGCTTCCACCCAGAACC
>CAYSHR010000453.1:0-3726 GCA_964430795.1 uncultured bacterium | reverse complement strand
TGGCCTGCATTGTCAATGATATTAAGGAAATGGGGATCGTGTACCCCGATCTCAACATGAAAACCTGGGTACACGTAACAAGTACATGTCCCCCCTTTCCCCAAAGCCCCCTTGTAACTGAACGATTATTTTTGGCTTTTAAAAAAATCAGGTGTAGGAGAAGGTCTGTTTGGGCAGAGGTTTCTGAATATATTGATAGTTATCATTATATTTATTGCCGGATTTGTTTCGGTCAAAGGCTTTTCTAATACCTTCTTCAGCTATAATCTGGCCTTTAACTTTCTCCTGGTCAAAGTCGGCGCCTTGGGTATTTAGCATTAAAAACGCCAGCCTGATTTTCCTTTTAAAATCATCATCCGTTTCATTCATCAACTGGCTGATGCTTTTTGAATCAAGAGCCCGCGCGGCAGCCGCCTCCTCCTTCTTAAGGCCCAGGTGCTTAATAGCTTTCGAGAAGTCCCCGGAGAGCTTTATGGGTCTGTTTTCGCTGTGGCATTTCTTGAAATACCCATATAGATCATGGGGGTTGGCGGCTTTCATAACGCCCATGTTAAGAACCTGCTTTAAGGATACGGGTTTCATGTCAACGGATTTTGGCGCGTGTTTGCTGTTTACAAACTTGAAAGAGGCGTTGCCCCAGCAACTTTGGAACAACCGCAGGAATTTTGTCGATTTATGGTGGGTCAGATAGAAATCAAGCTCCTTCTTGTCCAGAATTTTCAATTGAACAAGGACCTGGCCCTGAAGCTGGTTTTTTTCTTTGGCTCTTTTTATGGTCACTTCATTTTCAAGGGTGGATATCTTTTTCTGCCTTATCAGGAATCGGCCAAAAGTATCTTGTGGAATATAGCAGGATGTGACATCTGTGACTTTTCCGGAGTCGATAAAGACCTTCATCCATTTATCGCCCCTTACCATAATCACACCGGTTTCGTTCTTTCTGATCAGGTTGTATAAAAGCCGGCTGATGGAAAATGGGCTGACTTTCCCCTTGCCCCAAAACTTATCTTTACTAGCCAAACTCGTTGCCGGAGGCAGGGAGGGCTTTTCCTCCTTTTGGGCTTTGCTGTTAATATTATTTTTCACTTTATGGTCAGTCGCGCTGTTTGCTCCGGCGCCGCCCATAATATGAAGAGCCTCGGAACCTTTTGGCCTTTCATCGGATTCCAGCCATTTTGTGACGGTTCCATAGAGGGCCATCTGGTCGAAGGGGAAGGCGATTACGTCGTCAACCATGGCCGAAATTCTTTTTCCAAATCCCCGGCTTAAAGAGCTTTTTTTGTTTGCGATTAAAACGAAAGGTTTGTTGCCGAAACTCTCCATCTCTTTGAACATGGAGGCGACTTGAAGACCTGAGATTACCGGCAATTGCCTTTCACATAAGATAAGGTCCGGTAAAAAGTTCTTACCCATGGCAACCGCCATTTTCGGGTCATCGAGGACTTTGACCTTGTATCCCATTTCCATAAGAAAAGCGCTATATTTGCGGCTTATCTCCTGACTTCTCATAATAAGAAGTATTTTTTTCACTTTTTACTCCTCCATGAGTCATACAGGCCGCCGCCTGGTTCATGGCATCCCTGCCAAAGACGAAAAACCAACGTCCGATCCTCTATTATCTAATCAGTCCTGTCCGGGCTTAGGACAGGAGCTAATTAATCAGCTTCAGAATATTTTTCCAGCACAGTGTTCTTACACCAATTTTATCGGAACAAACACCGGTTACTTTAGAGTAATATTCTTATAAAAAGTAAGAAGTAAAACCGCGTATCAGGAATTATCAGATATTGCCGCAATCCCCTGTTTTTCCGAAAGTTGCTCCACACCCACGAAAGGCTTTCAATTAATTTTATTCTTTGACGACCTCAAATTACATCTGTACGGGCATTTCCAGTGTTGCCGATTTTATTCATTCAGGAAAGTTTTGCAGAAGCTAACGCGGGCTTTCGCGAATTTGCCCCACGCCCGTCATTCCTGGGAATCAATTACCTCGAAATACCTTCCCAACCAGTAGACATGGAGATAATCGGCACCGCCGCCATCGGTCCAGTCGGTTTCGGTCACTCCGTAATCAAAAGGAGAGGCTTTTAACATGTTTGAGTGGCTGTTGCGCGCCCACATGGGCTGACCATACAGTCCCTGATGCCGGCCTCCCTGAAAGTAGTCAAATTTCCAGAACAGGCTGGGCAGGGGAGAGGGGCTCCAGTCAGGATCGATTCTCTTGTCTATGTTCAGGGATTGCTTGGGAAAGGGGATTTCCCGAATGTTCCAGATGGCCTGTTCATATATTTCATCCAATTCCGCTGGAGGAGAAGATAGGGCGTAAGCGGCCACCGGCCAGAGAGTCTGAGTCCAGCGGTTTGTCCGAATGCCGTTGATCCACCCTTCATTGATAATGGAGATGTCCGTATCCCCGGTGGCGTCGGCCAGAAACCAGAGGACGAGCTGACCGATGGTGTTCAGATGCTGGCCGGACCAGTCGCAAATCCCCCAGAGGTAGGCCTGCCCTCCGCCGCCTCGCGTAAAGGAACGAAGCAAAGGATTGGAATAAAGAGCTTTATAACGCTGTGAGTATTGGGTCTCTCCCGTTGTCAAAAAAGCCAGCCAATGGGCTTTGATTTCATTGAATTCACCGTCATTAGCCACCACGGAGGAATCAGCGAGCATGGCGGCATGTTCGGCGATCCGGTCCCTATAGTCATCATAAGCCGGATCCTGGGGAAGGTAGATCCACGAAAGGGCATAACCGTAATAGAGCCCCTGAATCATGTCGTTGTTGCCGCAGCACAACCAGTCGTAAGCCTCGTATGGGGACTCTCCCTGGATCCAGTCGGGATGCCCATCGTCCAAATGGAGTCGGACGGCGCGGCCGAAGGTGGTGGGGTCCTGGGGCATGTCATGGGACAGCAACAGTCCGTCCAGAGCGCGCAGCCAGTTGGCAAGGGCGTCCTGTTCTCCTGTAACCAGATAACGAAATACCTGGCTGCCCAGGTAGCATCCGGTCCAGAGCAGGCTGTCCCCGGATTCACTTATCTCAAGAGGATTGGAGCCGTATAGCGCGGCACCAAACATCCCGAGAGAATTGAGAAAATATTGGGGCATCTCCAGGTCGAAACCAGCGGCTTTTTGCGACAGGGTCGGGCCATAGCTCCGGGCGCGAAGCATGGTCTCGGCCATGCTGATTTTGTCGAGCCATTTTTGTGTCACACGGATCGATGTGGGGTTCGCGCGGTACCAACCGAAATCCGTTTTGCTTCGGGCAACGAAATGAACCCCGAGGTTGAAATCTTCTCGCTCCCGGTAGTCGTCGTAGAACTCAAGAGAGTGGTAGCCGTTTAGAAGGAGGAAAACAAGGTCATGAACAAGCGAAGGCATGGGCTCATGGCTGGCAACCTGCTTGTCCAGAAACTCGAAAATCGGTGCTTCAGCGCTGCTTCCGGTATATGTCCAGGTTTCGGTAGCGGTAAAAGTATGGGTCGATCCCGGCCCGGCTTGGTAGGTGACAGAATATGATTTCTGCTTTTGGCCGGTTAATACTCCCTGGACAAGAACATCCTCGCCATCATCCGGAACTCGGGTAAGTCCATTGTACTTGGAAATATAATCGGCAACTTGCAATTGAACATTTATGGTGTTCTTGGCAAAGTCGGCCTCTCCGGTCCACGCGGTGTGAACCTCATAATCGAAATCCAGTCGGGGATCCGGAAAAACTACATTGTCAAACTT
>CAYSHR010000452.1:0-3727 GCA_964430795.1 uncultured bacterium | reverse complement strand
TGGAGAATAAAATGAGTGATTATGTATCGATAAAAAGAGAACCCATCCCTCACGACAGAACCGGCGGCGCCAGGGCAATTGACGGCATATTTGGTGGATTTAAATTACCTGGCATGGACTTTGGTCGTATGCAAGATGAATTGAAGGATGCGTTAGATAGAATAGGTAGAGAGGGGACATATGGTAATTTGGTCGTATTGGGTTTCGCTCTTGGAGGTGCTGCATTTCTTATTTGGCTTGCTCATAGGAATAACAAGATAGCTTTGAAGAGATGGGCGCCAACACCTACACCAACACCTACACCAACGCCGCCACCTAAGCCTGTCAAAGGCGATGATGATGATGACGATGATAATGACGATGATAACAACACAGATGGTACTATTATTTTTGAACCGGATCAATTCTTTAGAGATTTATTTAATTTTTATTCCAAACTAACTAAATGAATTATTTATGTATTTTATTTACAAAAGAGGTCATAACGATATCTAATATATTTCGCTACAAATAAAGCTCGGGACTTATTTTCTTTTGAAACGTCAATGATAAGAATTGAGGACAAATCGAATGAGCAAGAACGTGACTAACGAAAAAACCCGCTATTTAATGAAGTTTATACCAGTTCTACTTGCTTTGCTAATAATTGGATTGATTATAACCGCTTGTGGGTTTTTATTAAATAACTTGATATGTAAAATATACGGTTTATCAGACTATTTTCTATCGATAAATGAGTTTCCTGAAGCTCTCGTATTTGTCGAGGTTGGTGAAACGATTGGGGCTATTATACTTGTACTGCTTTTTAAAATTACCCTTACTCGCGAATCCATTAAAGGGCATAGTTTTTTCGGGTTTAAGCGACATCCAACATGGGAGCAGATTGAATCGGTAAAACCATTTAACTTTCTATTTTTGAAATACCTTCGCGTTTACACCAATGACGGCAAATCTCCTATTTGGCTACCCCTTTTTATAAAAAACGGAGATGACTTTATAGAGAGGATATTGGAATTTGCCCCTAAAGAGAATCCGTTAAGGAAGTTTTTCGAAAACTATACCTTTTAATGTGAAAGCTTTTTAATTACCCCAATCCGGCGCCCTTCAAATAGTTTAGCAATAATTCCAGAGATATACTAAAAACAGGTTTTTGAAATATGGTCAAATAAACCTACTTCTTTTCATTGTTTTGACGAAGATGTTCAATTGATGTAGGATTGCTCTTGGTCGCGCATCAAGAAGAAATACCGATAAATCAATTCCGCCCTGCTTTTAGGAGAACAGATATGGGAAAGATAACCCAAATAGCGATATTGGTCATAATTTTATTATCAATATCAATGCCTCTATTGGCTGAAATGGAAGCCGTTCGAACCGGGTATGGAAGCATGGAAATCGGCGGCGTTTTTCAGACCGGATTCGCCTATTACTGGGGCAAGGAGAGGCTTGCCACTTACTATGACGCCAATCAGAACAGAGTAAATCAGGCTTTTGACAGGGAATCCGACGCTGAATTTTTCATCAATTACGCCAGGATAAATTTCAAAGGTTCTGTAATCGATGACAAGATAAAATATTATGTTCAGTTGGAACTGGCGCCTCGGGAACAACAGGAGATAGTCAGCCTTCTGGACATGAAAATAGGATTGAAATATATTCCATACACCACTCTCTGGGTTGGAAGATTCGCCCCTGATTTTACTTATTTCAACCCCATGAGCGTTTCCAAACTGGGTCTTATTGATTTTCCGTTAATGAACCAGTTTATTGGAATTCAAAGACAAACCGGGATCGAGGCCGGCATAGATCATAAGTGGTTTGAGTTCAGTCTGGGCGCAGTAAATGGTCTTGATTTCAGCTCATTCTCCAATACTCTGAACCCTGCAGATAGAAACACAACCACCCTTGGCAACGCTGACTGGGGAGAAGAGAACACCATGAAGGATATATATGTCAGCCTTGCGGCAAAGCCTGTGGATGGAATGAGAATGTGGGGTGGATACTGGTGGGGCAATCCCCTGGATTATTTTGAATTGAAATCAGATGGAGAACTTAAACCACATCACGTTAAAGCCCAACTCTTTAATGGCGGTTTTGCCTATAAGTCAAGACACACCGGATTATCCGTTATCGGAGAATTTTTCTATTCAAAATTGAAATTTGATAATGACGCCATAAATGGCGTGGCGAGAAATGAGGACTTTCTCAACCTGAAAACCATGTCGTTTTATGGAAGGTTGGGTTTTAACATGAAACAGGCTGTTGGAGTTCCTCTGGAATTCATCGGTCAATATGACTGGATCGATCCGGATAGAGAAAATGACAAGGATACTCATGGCCACAAGGATGAACTTATATACATTACCGCCGGCATAAATTATTATATTAAGGACTGGCACGCTGTTATCATGGCAAATTACCTTTATAAAGATGAAGAATTCAAAGTGCTTCAAATGGATGGCCAGGGCAACCAGACAGGTCTTGAGAATGATGAATTGAAATTCCAGGTCCAGGTGGCGTTTTAGTTGAAATGAAAAAATATCTCATATTTGTCGCGGCGTTTTTAATTTTATTTTCCACCGATGGCATTTCTGATCAGAAGCAGGTAATCGAGAAGCTTAGAGAAGGCAAGATAAAGCTGACTCTCGATGATCTTAAAGCCCTTGTTGTTTCAGAGCCTGACAGCATAATTATTGACGCCAGGGGACCAAAGGCTTTTAGCGCCGGGCACATTCCCTCGGCCATAAATATTCCCGGCTGGGATATTGAGACAAACCTCTATAAAGTTCCGGACAAGGAGAAAATGATCATCTGCTATTGTGATGGCAGCGGCTGCTCTGTCAGCTATCTTCTTGCTGATGTTTTAAAAAAGAGAGGCTACGTTAAAGTGGCTGTTTATGATGGCGGAATCAGGGATTGGAAAGTAAAAAACATCCCCCTTATCGATTCAACTCAAAATAATTTGCCGTTGATAAATCATGGAGATCTGAGCCTATTATTGAACACGGGCGCTCCGATCCTCATCTTCGATACAAGGGCAGGCCCTATCTTGAACACAATTAAAGGCGCCGGCCACACTCCTTATAATAAGCTGAACCTAAATACTCCTGGCTTGCCTGAAAAGAAAGATCAATTAATAGTTCTTTTCGGCTCAACTCCCATCGATCCTTCCCCATATCTTGCCGCAAAAACTCTCAGACAAATGGGGTATTCCAACATTTACCTTTATAAGCCGGGCTTTTCCGGCTGGAAATCTTGGTAAATCGCATATAACTGAGTGATGAAAAGAAAGATTCTTTTACAAGGACAGACAGCTTTCCCCGATATAAGGATTCGTTGGTCAGTAAAGAAATAAAAAAAAGAGGTGGAAGAGAAATCTTCCACCTCAACAGAATCAAATTATCAGATGAATCTAGTCGTGATATTGGAATGTAAGAGAAGGTGATCCATTATCATGAACTGTGTTAAGGGTAAATCCGGAGTCACTGGCATATTCAAATGTAAATGTGACGCCTGGATCATCTGTGAGGTTCTTGTCATAGGCAAGAAGGTCCGCCAAGTCACTTGTGTAGTTGCCGGCAGAGGTGGTGCGATCGTTGTAATAAACTTCTTCAGCCAATTTAGCATTACGACCAGCACTCTTGGCAGAAGCGTCATAAGCTTTTTGTCTCAAGTTAATAAAGTTCGGGATAGCAATAAGAGCCAAAATACCGATAATCGCCACAAC
>CAYSHR010000451.1:0-3728 GCA_964430795.1 uncultured bacterium | reverse complement strand
GCAACAGTGGCGCCGGCGGAGTCCTTGAGAATATCATCAATGGCTTTTAGAGCACGATCACCCACCTCGTCTAAAGATTCTCCATTTGGAAACCGAAGAGAAAAGGGATCGTCGCGCCACATCTTCCACAGATCAGGCCATTCCTTTGCAGCCTCACCTTTTTTTACTCCCTGCCAATCGCCATAGTCGATATCGGTAAGTCCGGGAACTGACAATATCGATTTATGTTTCATCTTAGCGGAAATATTTGAAAAGGTCTCAAAGCACCTGCGCATGGGGCTTGAGTAAAGCTTTGTGATCCCTTTGTCGTAAAGGCCGTCACCAACAAGTCGCGCCTGTCTCCGGCCTATCTCATCCAGGGGTCTGTCGGCTCTACCTCGAAAAACACCCAACTTGTTCCAGTCAGTCTGGCCATGACGAACAAAATAAACAACCGTCATTTACTTACCTTTTCCAAAAGGGCGACAAGATTATTTCCGAGAATAGCTTCCTTCTGCCTCTTGCTCAAATTAGTCTGGCGAACCTGGTCAATATATCTTTTTGGCTCAACAAGAGGATAATCGCTGCCAAAAAGAATTCTCTTGTGGCCTATCAGAGAAACAGTCGCCTCAAATATTTTTTTGTCATAAAGAAAAGGCGACGCCGCGGTATCATAATACACGCTGGTGAAACATTTTGAGATTTCCGGCATCAATTCAAAAAAGGGCAGCCCCCCGCCCCAATGAGCCAGAATAATAATCTGATCCTGTAATTGGGTAATCAACTCCACCGCCTCTTTAGGGTTCATTCCGCCTTTACCGGGATAGTTATGACCGACATCTTCTGTAACATGCCATAGCATTGGAAGGCCATGGTGCTTTGCGGCTTTGGCCACTTCCCTATACCAGGTCATCTTTACTTCATGATCGTCACAACAATAAAACGATAGTTCCCCTATTCCGGCTATCTTACGGGTGGAGCATCTTTCAATTTCTTTAAGAGCTTCATCTATAGCGCAACAGGGCAGAGTAATAAAAGGAGCAAACTTTCCAGGGTTCAAAATAGCCTGGTTGATAACGTAATCGTTGCCCTTCCTGCATAGCCCGGCCGACTGCCACGGAAAACCGAAAATCACTGATAATTCCACTTTCTCTTTTTCCATTGATAGAAGCAGTTTGCCCGAATCAATCAATCTTGATTTTGGATTTTCATATAAAAGCCTGAAAGCCGGTTCTTTATCAAAAAACCTCTCTCGCTCTTTTACAATTTCAGGAGGGAATATATGGGTGTGCGAGTCGGCGATCATGACCCCTGCCTCGACCTTTTTTGTCTGGAAAGAAGCCCGGTTAGATTATCTCTCTGTTTAGCCCATTCATCTGATAGAAGAGCCGGGCACTTATTCAGAGTAAGTTCCTCACTTACAATTTTCAAACTGAAAGCAAGGCATGTGGCCTGACCGCATTCACCGCAATTGGTTTTGGGTAAATGAGTTAAAACCTCCAAGGGAGTTACAGGGCGTATGCTTTCAAATATCGGCTCAATCCCATCTCTCTTTTCCCATGTGTCATTGATTTTCCCAATCAGCGTGGCTATGATCTTCCCGGCTTGATTGTCGTCGGTAATGCCGGTGATCTTCATAAGTTTTGGTTCGATTGTTATTAAATGGTAATTGTTAAAAATAAAATCGAGGGTCTGAATATCGTGACTGTAAGTCGCGCGATTTATTTCGGCGTTCAAATAGGGCAAAACCCTGCCTACATCCTGGCCAAAATCAACAAGGACATTGAGTTCTTCTGAATTTGGCAAACAGGATATGTTAATCAGTTTGTATTTGTAATCCTCTAATAACATTTCAATTTCCATATTTTCATCAAAATCAAACCGGCGGTAATTTAACATGATTCGGGCAGCTAATCAATAATCAGCGCATTTTTTCTGGAACCTGATTGCGTAAAATGATAGAAAGTAGAATTATGTTTTACAAAGGAAGAAGGTGGTAATGGATAGTTGCGGCAACTTTTTCTATCTGGCGGGCCAGTGCAACATCCCAAAAGGAATTCTCTTTTTTCTTTTTGTCCAGGTGCTTGGAATAGTATGCTGGATAATTATTGGAAACCTGGTTCGAGTCTGGAAATCATCAGGAAAGAAACCGGAGTTTTTCAGTTCTCTTATATTGCTGATTCTGGCCTTGTCTCCCATTGCCATATGTGGCTATTCCAATCATTCCATTGACGGAATCAACCTCGTTCTTCTCATTGCGTATTTTATTCTTGCCTTTATTTATGGTTACAGACTCTATTTTGATATGAACGGCACACCGGCAAAATCCATCATCACAAAAGATAACGAAAAAAAGATGCTGGTTGTGGAAAGGCGAGGAGGCAGGTGGTTTCCTCAACTAACTTTTTTTATTTTTCTGACCATTTTTTTTACCGCCCTTTGTCCTACGCCATGGATTGTTTATAAAGTCATAAATCTGAAATGGACCTTATTTTATCTTCTGATATGCCTTGGCGTCGCGGGAGCGCTGATAATTCTTTTTCATTTTATTTTTAAGAAAAACAAACAAATTACTTTTAACCTTTTTAGTCGTGAGATTGAATTTACAAAGGGCTTTGAAAATCGCGGCAATATAAAATTTTCCCATATTAAATCCATCAAACTTGATCGGGTTTCCAAAGACGATGACTTTTTGTTCCAGGTAAGCCTTATTATCAAAGGGGATAAACCATTTATTCCGGACAAGGGCACTAATGGAAAGTACCTGGCAAAACTTGCTGTAAAAATCGCCAAAATAACCGGTGCGCCCTTTGATGATGCTCAGGATGGATTGGACGATGGGGATATAATATAGGCGTTATTGCAATTTTCCCACTGGCTCTTCTTCCTTCCTTTCTTCCTTTTCCAGGTTCTCTTTTTCAAGCTTCTCCTTCTCTTCTTTTTCCCTGGCCAATCTCTTTCTTCTGACCCATCCAAATTCGGGCCAAAGAGGCTCGTCACTATCTTCCACCTTTTGGCCGGCGCCCATTTTTCTTATAATAAAGGAGAGGTAAACGCCCCAGTGGCCCGACACGCTTCCCCTTGAATACATATAATGATAACGAACCGGATTGGCGATTATTGAACCAAGAAAAGCGGCTTCAATAGGTGTAAGAGCCGCGGGGGACTTGCCAAAATAATGGATAGCGGCAGGACCAATTCCATAAAGTTTCGGACCCCACTCAATGATATTCATGTAGATTTCAAACATCCTGTTTTTGTCAATTTCCCTCTCAATAGCAATTGTAAGGAGCATTTCCTGAAATTTTCTTGATAGATTCTTCTCCCCCGTCAAAAATAGATTTTTGGCCAGTTGCATGGAAATTGTCGAGCCACCTCTGACGAAACGCTTCTCTTTAATGTTTCTAATCAAAGAAGCCTTGATGTGCCTCAGTTGAAAACCTCTATGCCTGAAAAATCTGCCGTCTTCGCATGTCAGTACAGCTCTTTTAGTCCAGTAACCCAGTTCTTCAAAAGGAACAAAGCTGGGGTTTGAGGGTCCAACAATAAATTCTTTGGCAAAAACGCCATTTTTAATAGCAGTCTGTTTAAAAGGATCTTTCAAGGCTTTGATATCAGCGCCGGGAGACGATTCGAGAAGGGAATAATCATTTATTGAAACATTCGGTTCAAGACGAAGTTTATTTGGATTTGCCATATCAAGGGCAAAAAGAAAATCCAGATCAAAAGTTCCGGCAACCCTGGCGCCA
>CAYSHR010000450.1:0-3731 GCA_964430795.1 uncultured bacterium | reverse complement strand
CCGAAATAATCTTATCGTAATATGATACGATCCCCAGGTTAAAATCGGATTGCTCACATCATATTACGATAAGATTATTTCGGAACTTTTTCTAGAAATGGACCCCGCGGCTTTTAAAGCCGAGCTTATGTCAATTAGTGATAAGCTAAAAAGTCTTTATCCAGAACGGTTTGGCAGGTTTTTTATAGATTCAACCACTCATTCAATTTATGAACTGGACTTCATGCCCGGCGACGGCTATTTTCTTGAAGATGGTCCCAGAACTGTTGTTAATGGTGTTATGATTTTTGACTGGGTAGGGCAACTTGTAAAGGACGATCCGTCCTGGTCGGATATTCTTGAGTAACTTCACCTGAAAATGTCGACCGATTTTTAGCCAACGGATAGATTAACCCTTTGGTTTTTGCATGCGCAAGATCAGCATTGACAACCCAAAAGCGACTATTTCGCCCAATAAAAACCAGAAACGTTGGACCAAAGCAATCATTCCCGCTAAAGATGAACCGAAGGTTGAATGAATAAGGGCGGTGATAGTTCCTTCCCGTACTCCCAATCCTCCTGGTATAATTAAAATATAAAACGCAAAGTGATAGGCCACATTGTATGCCAATCCCAGTTCAAAGATGGTATGAAGGTCCACCTGGGTCATTGACGCGACAAGCAAGGCAAATGCCAGGCAGTGCTCCGCCCACGCAAGAGACATGATTAGAACATTCTTTATTATCGCCCAGCGAGATACGCCGATTTTAATAGGTTCGGCTCCTTTTCCGGCTCTCCATCGGTTGATCCAATGCTCAAGCCAGGCAGGGGCGATCAGTAAAACTCCGGTGCCAACCAGAACCGCGCCAAAAGCCGCCAATGCCATCCAGGAAGGATAGCCGGCCCCCAAAACTGTGATGCCCAGGACAAGAAACGCGCCAAGATTTCCACATATGTTTTGGACAATTACCGCGGTCATCGCCGAGGTTTTTTGAAAACCCATCTTTTTAGCGATGTAAATCTGACCCAGAAATATCCAAATTTTTCCGGGGATATACCGAGCAAGTTGCGCGGCGTAAATAATGGCGAATGACTGAGAAATCCTTATTTGTTCTCCCAAATCGCGAAAGACGACCGTCCATACCCAGGAGACAAGAACAAAATTTATAAAAAGAAGAAGAAAGGAACCGAACAAAGCGGGGGCTGAAAACCTCCAGGAGTGAGAGGAAAGCTGGGGTAAGCCCTGGATGATTTGATGAGCGACAAAGGCCAATGAAGCAAGGATAAGAATGGTGGCAAAAATACGGCTTATATATTGCTTTGAGGTTTTCTCTTTTTCATCGGATAGTCTTTGATTCATGTTATATGGTGTCCAGATCTCCCCAGCTCAAGTACCAGTTTTTTCCATCGAATAATTTTTTTTCATCCATATTCGGGTCCAAAGGATAGGCGGCAAAATAAGTCGGCTCCGGATGAAATCTCTTTGGCACCGGCAAAAATCTCTTTAAAAGAAACCTTCGATATTCCGGATGATGGGGTAAGCAGCAAGCTCCTATTACCTGAGCGCCTTTCTGTTTTCCGTTCCAGATAATCATGTCAATTACCTGCCCTATATTTCCCAGATGCTCGTTTTGCATCAATATTTCACACACCGCTTCCAATCTCAGACCTCTCTTTTCCATCAATCGAGTTACCACAAGTCCAACGGTCTTGCCCTGCTTTTCTACAAGAAGAAGATTATAAGGCTTTCCCGGAGCATCTCCATATCGTCGGTTCAGATAATCGGCGTCCCTGACCACGGAAATGTTAACCCGGCTTTGGACATCCTTCCATATCCCATCGGCTTCTATGCCGAAGTGTTTCACCGATTTTAGTATTATTTTATCATTGGGACGGTGAACAGGCGCAATAATTCTCCATAGTAAATTCGCCACAAGGCCAAAGAATTCAATCAGTTTGGAATTCCCATACCAGATGGAAAAAATTGCTTTGATATCCATGGGACGTAAAAGGACCGGAAAAGGAGCGATCTCCTTCCATGCCAGACTCCTGGTCCATATAGGAAAAAACCGCGAATTAGGAATGCCCCAGACAAAAGGCACACCCATCTTCCTGAGCATGTTGTAATGAACCCTGGTCAACGCGCCTGATACGCCTTTGCCTTGCATATACGGCGCCACCGCCGTATCACATGAATAGGCGCTTGTGATCTTTTGACCAAACCACCAGGTTTTTAAGGAAAGGGTTACATATTGCCCAAGGAGTCTGTTGCCGGATTTTGTACCTACAATTGTTGGAGCGATGGGCGATAACCGGTTGTACTTCCATGAAATCCACTGCTCTATATCCGTCATTCCCTTTTCAGATGGAAAAACGTTTTTCATCAAACCACTTATCATACTGATTTGTCCAGGCTGAACCGGCTCAACATTTATTCTATTTTTTCCCTTTATTATTTTTTTATTTAGATCAACAATGAGTTGCTTTGGGTCGGGAAATTCGATCAGGCAATTGGCTTTTGCAGCTTCACTTTTAAGCCGCTCAAGATTAATTTGAATATGATCTGATTTATATATAGACTGGCCCCCAATGCGTATACCGGCGCCCAATAGTTCGTCCGGGTGGAAAAAAGAGACTAGAAAGGCATGGCCTCTGGCTTTAGCCTCCTTGATTACATGCCGTATTACAGTTGAGAAAATCCAAGGATGAGCGGTGATGTTTACCTGCTTTGTTCCACCAGCGGGCATCTTGGTTCCCCGAAGCCGATACCTTATTTTATACGACAGGTTAATAAAACTCGATTCAAAGGTTGTACATGGAAGCTCGATTATACCTCTTTCGCGAGGATCATGGGTTTGATAGTCCAGAGGATGGGGGCGATATGGTATATTCCTGCAGCGAGACCAGTTGTACTCTCCGGCAAATACCGTCCCCCGGGAATCCGCCGTGCCAGGTCGCTCCATGCCGGGCGCCGCCGACATATCCATTTTCACACCCAGTCCTTCAAGGATATTCATGGTTGTATTATTCATTGCATACCAGCCGGTGCGGCTGAACAAGGGGGGTTTTGAAAAAGCTAAAGCGCCTTTTTCAAGGTTGGCTTTCTGCCATTCAATATCTTCAATATCCTGATGCCAGCATTTATACCCATCGCTCCAGCGCCAATGATGGGGGTGCCATCCGATCAGATGCCCTTTCTCCTTTACCCTTTCCCAGATATTCGCCATTGATCGGACCGCCCAGTCAATTTCCCCATGACATCCCTCTACCTGCTGGTCTGCTCGAAGACACCAGATAATGGGCAGGCTTTTCTCAAAATCATCCGTTACTCCTTCCATCATATCAAGCAGATGGGGCACTCCATGTTTAACTCCATTCCAGACCATTGGTCCCGGATCATCAAATCGAGTGCCTCCGAAATCAGCCCGGTCCGAATCAGCATCACAAGCGATAAGAACCTTTATCAGATTATTCAAAAAAGTTTCCTTGAATTGGCGAATATGTGAGGGCCAGTGGGACGGTGATTCCCTTTTCAATTGCCTTACTGGTCCTGAATTGTCTTATGGGTCACCATTTATACTGGCTTTTTCTTGATTGTCAACTTTCAAGGCCGGTTTGTTTTGTAATCGTTCAGTTACATGGGGCTTTTTGGAAAAGGGGGGACATGTACTTGTTACGTATCCCCGGATTTTCATACGAGATCGGGGTACACGATCCCCATTTCCCTAATATCATTGACAATGCCGGCCATT
>CAYSHR010000449.1:0-3731 GCA_964430795.1 uncultured bacterium | reverse complement strand
GGCGATGATGATGATGATGACGATGATACTGCTGATGACGATGATGACGATGGCGATGACGACGACAATGATGACGACGATAGTGGTGACTGCCTGTACGAAGATGAGTTCACCTGGCTGTACAATGACTGCGGCGTTACTTTTGTTGATGGTTCCGGCAACGACATGAGTCTTGCTGACGCTATCGCTGACTGCAACACCTGCATCGGTGAGTGCGCCTGGGCTTATATTGACACTGACGATTGCGACGGCGCCATTGCCTGCATCAACGACGAATGCTTCTAGTCATTCCATAAAATCATAGCATTTTAAATCCCCGTGAGTTTTCTCACGGGGATTTTTTTGCTTTTTTTCAAAAGGATTTCTGGTAAAAAGTGGTATTATTCGCCATAAATCGGGAGATAACGAAAAATGGTCGGCGCCTTACCCAGACACAATATCAACTTCAATATTCGAGAATATGCTTATCTCGCGAAGGGAATTTTCTCCTCTGTTTTTTCAGGCAGGAAGGTTCTGGAATTTGAAAAGGAATTCGCTGAATATATCGGGCTCCGCGCCTGCTTTACCTTCAGTTCCGGCTCAGCCGCACTTTATCATGGAATAAAGTCCTCTGGTTTAATGCCCGGCGACAAGGTGATTTTTCCTGAATATGAGTTCAATTCAGTAGTCCAAACCTTCAAACTTTGCGGATTGGACCTGATTTTCGCCAAAACAGACCCTAATACAGGCAACATTACCCCCAAAACCGCCTCTGACGCCCTTGAGGGGCTTGAAAATGTAAAAGGAGTGGTGGTGGCCCATATTCATGGAAAGCCCGCTGACATGCCCGGTTTTGTCTCTTTTTGCCTAAAACATGGTCTTCTGCTCATTGAGGATTGCGCTCACAGCGCCGGCGCCGCTATTGGAGACCGAAAAACAGGCTCTTTTGGCGATTTTTCCATTTTCAGCTTTGGGCCGGGTAAATCTCTTGTGGCAGGGGGAGGGGGCGCCCTTCTGACTGACAACCTTAACATCGCGAAAGAGGTTGAAAAGCGAAAAGCTTCTCTAGTTCTCCCGGACCGAAAAAGCCACATGAAAGCCTCTGCCTTGACTCTTTTTAAAGCCGGCTTATCCACAAAGTGGGCTTTTACATTTTTGGTTTTTCCCGCCCTTTATCTGCTTTACGTTTTTAAAGACAGGGCCATACTCGATAACGCCCTGGCGTCAGGAACCGAGACTTTGGACCAGGCGCCGGAATCATATAATCATCTTTTTACTGATTCATCGGCTGCTCTTGCCCTGTCTCAATTGGGCGGACTCGATGGTCTGAATGAAAAAAGAGCCCGAAACCAGGTGAAATTATTCAATAGGCTAGTGGGCATTGATAATATGAAGATGTTAAAATTGCCGAAAAAAAACACTGTTGAATCGGCTTTGAATTTCAAGATTGAGATAGCTGACGGCCCCGCTTTGAGTAAATATCTTTTTAAAAAAGGAATAGACACGCGAAAGGATTATCTTTCTCTATATTCAGAATCCAATCCAAAAGGCGCCATGAACCCAAACAGCCTCTATCTTCCAAATCATCCCAAAATGAACTTTTGCGACATAGAGAGAATAACAGGCGCCATAAAGGAATTTCTTATGTGAGAAAACCTGGGGACGGGTTACAAGTACATCTCCCGGTTTTTCCAAAAATCACCCTTGTAACTGAATGATTACACAATTTTCTTATCTAATCTGCTATAAACCATCGTCATGAATATTGTAACCGCCCAGGGCTTGAAAATCCGTTTTGGCCCGAGAGAAATTTTAAGAGGTGAAGGTTTCGCCATCGGCCAGGGGGAGAAGGTCGGCCTTATCGGTCCAAACGGATCAGGCAAATCCACCCTGATAAAAGCCATGTATGGGATATTCCCTCTGGATGAAGGGGCTTTTCACTGGATTAAGGGCGCCACTGTGGGATATCTGCCTCAGGATGTTCTAAAAATGCCCAGGGGCGATCTTTTGTCTACAGTTCTTGGCGCCGCGCCGGGTATACCTGATATTGAAAAAAGGATTGAAGAGGTCGAGAACGGGTTGGACCAGGCCACCTCGCCCAAAATTCAGGAAAACCTTGCCTCGCGCCTTTCCGATCTTCTTTCGCAAAGAGATATTTTTGAACAGAAGTATACCAAAACAGAAGCTGAATCCATTCTCATGGGTCTGGGATTTTCGGTTTCGGACCTTTCCAGGGACATTTTCCAGTTCTCAGGAGGGTGGAAAACAAGGGCTGCCTTGGCCGGTCTCCTGTTTCGAAAACCTGATCTGCTTCTTCTGGATGAACCGACAAATCACCTGGACCTGCCCAGCGTACAGTGGCTTGAGCAATTTTTGAAAAAATCCCCACGAGCTGTCTGCCTTGTGACCCATGACAGAGAATTTCTTGATAGCCAGGTAGAGAGAATCCTCAGTTTTGAATTCGAGGGACTGAGAAGCTACAAGGGAAATTATTCGGGGTATTTAAAATTAAGGCGTGAAGAGGAGCAAAATTTAATTGCCAGAGCTAAAAACATCGAGGATAGAAAAAGGCAGGCAACAAGGTTTATCAATCGGTTCAGGGCCAAGAACACCAAGGCGACCCAGGTACAAAGCAGGATAAAGGAGCTTGAGAAGCTTGCCCTGATCAAAGTTCCAAAACCCCGAAGAAAACTCCATTTTAAATTCCCCTTGACTCCAAGAAGCGGCAAAGATGTAATCACCATTACGGACCTTGGCAAGTCCTTCCCAAAGGTCAAGCTCTTTGAAGGGCTTTCCAGGCGGGTTTTCAGAGGTGATAGAATCGCCATTATCGGTGTTAACGGCGCGGGAAAAACCTCTCTTTTGAAAATGATTGCCGGCGAGCTCTCCATAGACTCAGGTGAAATCAAGATCGGCCACAATATAAATATGAGCTATTACGCCCAGCACCAAAGTGAAAGCCTCGATCAGGCCAGATCGGTTTTGGATGAAGTCTGGCTTACTGTTCCTGACGCGACAATGACCTTTGTCCGGGGTGTTTGCGGCGCTTTTCTTTTTTCAGGGGATGAAGTTGACAAGTCCATAGGGGTTTTATCAGGGGGAGAAAAGGCTCGGGTTTCCCTGGCGAAAATCCTGGTTAAGCCCGGAAATCTCCTTGTAATGGATGAACCTACAAACCATCTTGATATATGGTCGTCGGAGGCTCTTGGCAAGGCTCTTGAGTCTTATGACGGAACCCTGGTTTTCGTCTCTCATAACAAGGGATTCGTCAATCGCCTGGCTACAAAAATATGGGATATCTCTGATGGAAAGATATACGAGTACCAGGGCGTATTGGAAGATTATCTATATCACCTTGAACAAAAAAAGGTAAGAGAAGAGAACCTATCCCAAGACATGGAATGTTCAGAGAAACCCATGGGGGAGGATGATTCCGGAGAGACGTTAAGGGTAAAAAAGAAAGCCAAAAAGAGAGAGGAAGCAACCCGTAGAAACGAGCTGTATCGAAAAGTCGCTCCTGTTAAGAAAGAGATAGACCGGCTGGAAAAAGAGATAGAGGAATTGGAAGCCAGGTATGGCGAGCTTGAGATTGAGCTTGCTGATCCGAAGATTTACGAGGATACTGAAAAGAGCCTCCCGTTGCTTAATGATTTTGAAACAGTGAAAAGGCGACTTGAGCGAAAGATAACCAGGTGGGAAAAGGGTAACGAAAAGCTTGACGCCATTTATAATGACCTTGGGATTGAGAATTG
>CAYSHR010000448.1:0-3734 GCA_964430795.1 uncultured bacterium | reverse complement strand
ACCTGATTACTTGACCACTCAGACTTTAGGCATTGAAGACCTGGCTATTACTACCAGTAGGGGATGCCCTAATCGCTGCTCATATTGTTACAATATTCCATACAATGGCAGAAGATGGCGGGCTCAGTCGGCCTCGGCGGTGGTTGAACATATCCGATATATACAAAAAGCATTTGGTGTAAAGGGCATTCTTATAAAGGATGACAATTTTTTTGTCAGTCAAAAAAGAGTTATGGAAATCGCAAAAGGACTTTCGGATTCTTCATCTGAAAAAGTGATAATTCGCGGGGAGTGCAGGGCGGACTATATCGCCCGACATTGGGAACCGGAATTCCTTGCATACCTTGCCGGGCATGGATTTAGAGAGATGACTGTCGGCGCGGAATCCGGCAGCGATAAAACCCTTGAGACTTTACGAAAAGATATTACCGTTGATGATATTCGCAAGGCGAACAGGCGTCTTGGTAAAGCGAAAATTGCGGTAAAGTTCACTTTTATGGCGGGTTATCCTGGAGAAAGTGTGAAGCGGATAAAAGAGACTCTTGGGCTTATGCTTGAACTTATCAAAGAGAATAAATACGCGAGGGTGACGCCATTGCATCTTTACGCTCCTTACCCGGGCACTGAGCTTTTTAATGAGAGCGAAAAACTGGGGTACCGCCCTCCTGATTCCTTAAATAGCTGGGCTGATGTTAATTTTCATGAACTAAAACTTCCCTGGCTTTCGCCCAAGTTGTCAAAAAAACTGGAAAAGGCAAGCGTAGCCACCTATTTTCTTGATGGCAGAACTGTTCCTGAATACTTTTCAAGATCATTGTTCTTTAGTTTTTTAGCCGGGATATACGGCTTTGTGGTCAGGTTTCGAGCCAAACGGTTCTTCTTTGCTTTTATGCCTGAGATACGGCTCTTCGAATGGGTCAGAAAGATAAAAGACCTTGTGATTTAATATCAAATACCGGTGGGTTAAAAAAAACACATGGTAATTTATCGATTCTTTTTAAGGTGAAGCCTTAACCCGCGGCAATTCCATTTTTCACATAGGGATCACAACATTTTTCAGTTCCTCGCCCTTGCGGCGATTTTTGATTTTATTCTTCGCATCCGGGTATATGGCATCGCCGGTTTCCATCAGACTTATCGTCCACCTGGTTTCGGCTTACATGAATGTGATGATGGTGCCAGTGATACCAGCCCAGGGGACCATAGTATTCCTCATATACAAGCTTGCTTGTGCTACAGGCCTGTTCACTGAGCCATTCGTTATCGCATAGGACCTCCAGGGCATGCTCGATCATGGGTCCGGCCTTGCCGTCGCAACCGATCAACCGTAGCTCGGGATGTTCAAACAATGCTCCGATAAAAAGAGCCTGACGCCACGGATCAAGCTTGTCAGGGTAGGTGGTGCAATGATTAGCCGAGCCGCCCCACCATCCCTTGTCGTCACAGATGATTCTTGTCCGGTTGTTCGCTGTACCAACCTGATAGTAGGCGATGTCAATGTCGAATCCGTTTTCATGTGTTCCCGGAGGATGGCCAGGCATGCCTAAAGATGTTCCAGGAATAGCCCCATCTTCCTCACTCATATCGATCAGGCCGACAGGTCCCCCATTTCCAAACTCCCAATCCTCAGCCTTGCAGGCAACATAAGCCGCGGCGTATTGCACGAGCATGACCATGTCCCGCCGCAGCCAACTGCGCCACTGGTAGCTCCAGGTCTCAAAATTCTCCGGGTAGTCAATATACCCGTCTCCCTCAGTGGGGTCGAATTGGATAAGCTCGCCACAGTAGGTCTCGTCGCCATCGCAGATCAGTTCGGGCAGACTCGGGCACTCAGGCCCAGGGCCTACTCCCGGGCCATTGCCGGTATCAGGGACGCAGCGCCCGTCCCAACAAACATTGCCGTTGTCGCAAGAGTCTTTGGTGCATGGTTCCGGGACACATATCCGTCCGTTACAAACCTGACCGACTCCGCAGGAGTCACTGGAACAGACCGAACAGTTCCGGATACAGGCTGATTTGGATTGGGACGAGTTGGTGTAAAAGCAGGTGTAGTTACCCTGGCATCCGCCTTTTTCGTGGCATTGAGTTTCGGCATCGTCCGGAGGCTGCTTGTTTTTAAAACAGCCCAGAAAACCGAGGTCCGATACGTCGAAGCAGGCTTGGCCATCTTGGCACCGACCACAATTTTCCACGCAGGCCGACTGGGTCTGTTCTTTGTCAGTATAGTGGCAGGTGGCGTTGCCAAAGCAAAACATCTCCCATTGGTGGCAACCGACATCCGCTTCATCAGGAATTTCGCCTTCGTCCAGACATCCCATGTAGCCTTCACCGTTGTAGTCCTCGCAGACGTAATCCTCGGGGCAATAGTTATCGTCGTCATCATCTAGGTTATCGTCATCGTCAATGGTATCGTCATCCTCAGTGTCATTATCATCGTCATTGGATTGATCGTCTTTGTTCCTTGATGAGTTGTCGTCCTCGTCATCGCAGGAGAGCCCACTTATAAAAACCAGAGTTGCAACCAGGGTAAATAGAAACATCAGGCAGATACTTTTCATAGCAACCTCCAGTTTAAGTATTAATAATTACATTTTTGATAAATTCATACAAACCGGCATTCCCCATACCGTACTCTTAAACCTGTCTCAAAGAAACTGAGCCGCAAGAAGCGGATTATTGATCTTTCTACGTTGTTATAGTCCTAAATGTAATGGTTAATTCTACTTCTTTATTCCACTAAAATCAATTTTCTTTTCCCTTGGGCTAAAGTGGACCCCATTGTCAAGACCAAAAAGAGAGGTAACGATCTCTTGGTACCAGGGAGATTTGTATTTTAACTTTTTCAATATTTCACAACTCTAATATTTGATGAAAATCGAGCTTTTCTTCTTATACGCCTTGACACTCTTTTTGGGTTCGGATAGGAATATAATGCCCATTAGGTTTATTGAGAAACAATGGCTCAAGATTGATTGGACTTTTGCCAATTCAAGGAGACATTTAAATGCTTAGAAAGCTATTCGCCCTTTTCATCATGGCGACCTTGGCTTCCCTTTTTTATATAGCCTGTGAAAGCACCGGCGGGGGCGGCTCGACATCTGATAAGGAAGATATTGAAGGGCATTACGAGAAGTGCAACTCCTATTATACTAAATACCTGCTTTGCACAGATTATTGCATTGACGGCGGATTCTGCCTCGAAACATGCATTGACGCCTGGTATGAACTATTTTTGGATTGCTGTGATGATTTTGACACCGATACAATATGCCGGCGAGAATGTTATTCGAACATAGAAAAGTGTTATAACCAGACTGGTCCTTTGGATCATGAAACAAAATATGAGTGTTGGCTGGAGTTTACTGATTGCACGATATTATGCCCGCCACCTAACGCGGAAAAGGATAATCCTGAATATCCTGAGGAAGATTAGGACCAAATACACTATTCATTAAGTGTTTTTTATCAATAGATTTCTACTTCAGTTTTAGCTGCAAATTTAGCTTTTCAATAAGGATTTCAAGTTTTTCTCTATCCGTAGAATGGTGGGGAATCATTTTTAAGGCATCTTCATAGCAGTTGATGGCAGTGGAAAGATCATTCTTCCCTCTGGCAATATTTCCTTTGGAAACCAACTCCTCAATCATCTGTTGGATAATTTTCTCTCTCTCTTTGTCAGGGCCGGAAATGACATCCATTATTCTATAAAAGGTATAGGTGTTAAGGAGAAAGGG
>CAYSHR010000447.1:0-3744 GCA_964430795.1 uncultured bacterium | reverse complement strand
TAAGTCGGGAAAAGTGGGGTTCTGGTCTGATCCCTTTGTTGACTGGCGTCTTGATCAGAGCTATTTCGATAATATCAGAGTTACGGAATATTGTGGTCAATGCCCACCGACATTTGTAACTCCATCCAAGGCCAGAGGCATGGAAATGCCTCCCGGATGGGTTGGAGACTCTGGATTGTGGTGGGAAGTGCACCATAAATAATTTGTGACCATCGTTTTAAAAATAAGACTCCGAAACCCTGTGGTTTCGGAGTCTTTTTACGTGATGCCAATCCAAACTGAAGAACTGACTACAACGATGAAAAGAAGCAGTGAAAGCTGCTCCTAAAACCAAGTTGTAAGATTGCTCAAAATGGGTATTTCAGGAAATTATAAAATCTCAACGGATCGACTATTGAAGTTTGCCGTATCAGCATATTTTGTCGCCATAATTTGTGGGAGAATATGGCGTGGGACATGGCCGGAATCCTTTGGTCTTTTTTTCGCGAAAGAGAAATCAGGCGCGGAAATCCTTACCTTTCTGCTTTTTGCCGCCGCTGGTATCGCCGCTTTTATTGCGGGTGTAAAACAAAAGAGCCCCGGTTTTTTTCTTTACTCGTTTTTTTGTCTCTTTATCGCCGGTGAGGACATTCAGTGGGGACGATTGTATTTTCAGGAGCTTTTGCCCGGGGTTTTCCTGGACACCTTGCCCCTTCGCAAAAGATGACTTTACATAATTTGCGTTTTCCACAAAATTTCCTTTTTTGTTATCTGCCTCTGGCCATTGCTTTGTGCGCTTTTTTCCTTTCGCGCCTTATTAAATTGATAGGAAGGCGAAAGCCGGTCGAAGGGCTGCCCTTTATGTTTATGATCTTCGTGTTATGCTCCGCGTTGACCAGTGACGAATACGGCAATGTATTTCAATCAGCACTGGGATACTGGGCTTTTGTCTGGGTCTTAATCTACCGGAAATACATGACCATGGAGAACAGAGGCGACGGGGCGCCGGGAGAGGCGAATTTACCCGATTTAAATTGAACCAACAGAGGTTTTTACATTGAAAACCGGATTTTCAGGCCATAAAAAAATGAAAAAAATCAGATAAATTCTGTCATTGTACAAAAAAACGCCCCAATTCTTATCATTTTTTGACAAAATTTTAAAAATCGTGTATTTTTATTTTACAACAACTAGAGGCCTTGGCAAAGGCAAATAACAAGATATTGAACTTTGCTCATAACCTGTTAAAAAATAGATGAAAATATAAAAAATCCGTACTTAAGTTTATAAAATAATTTGACGAAAACAGTATTGAGACTTAAACCTTTTGTTTAACTTTCGGCTCAAAGTGCTTTCGATTTAAGCGAAAATTTCCTTGACAATAAATGGAATGTGAAAAATAGTCTTGACACAGTAGTACATATTTACTATAGGTAAATAAATAGTTATCATTCCATTTGTGTATCTTGAACCCCCTGGGGAAGGTGGGACGCAATATGGGGCTGCTCTCAAAATCGAAGAATATTTTAGGCCTTGATATCGGTTCCAACAGCATTAAGCTTTTAGAACTGAAAGAGACCAAGACCGGTTATCAATTGGCTAACTTCGGAGTGGAACAATTACCTTCGGAAACAATTGTGGATTCCACCATAATGAATGCGCCCGCGGTTGTTGGCGCCATCCGAAAATTGATGTCCGCTCACCAGGTCAAAACAAAAAATGTCTGCACCAGCGTTTCGGGTCATTCGGTTATCATTAGAAAGATTACTCTTCCACTGATGACAGAGGAGGAGATCGAAGGCAACATTCAATGGGAAGCTGAGCAGTACATTCCTTTTGATATTAACGAAGTTAATATTGATTACCAGAGACTTGAATCGGAGTCCGATGATCAGGAAAGCCTCGATGTTTTGCTGATCGCGGTAAAAAAGGACATGGTTAACGATTATACCTCCGTTATTTCAGAGGCCGGTCTTAGCCCCATTATTATGGATATTGACACCTTCTGCGTTCAAAACATGTTTGAGATGAACCACGAGCCCCAGAAGGGCAAAGTCAATGCTTTGATTAATATCGGCGCCAGCGTGATTAACATCAATATTGTTCGAAACGGGAATTCGATTTTTACCAGGGATATGTCTATTGGTGGAAATCACTTTACCGAAGAGATACAGAAACAGCTCAACGTCAGCTTTGATGAAGCCGAGCAGATGAAACTCGGTGTGGGGTCCGGCACGGAACACGAAGCGGAAATTAGAGAGATTGTTGATTCCATCTCTTCAACCATTGCATTGGAAATCCAGAGATCATTAGACTTTTTCACAGCTACAAGCAGCGTGGGTCACATCTCAAGGGTTTACATTATTGGCGGCGCCGCTAAAACTCCCGGTCTCAAAGAAATTATTGAGAACCAGATCAGCATTCCAGTTGAGATTGTAAACCCATTTAACAACATTGAGATAAACGCGAAGAATTTTGACCTGGAATATATTAAGGACGTCAGTCTTATGGCCGGCGTTGCGGTCGGGCTTGCTTTAAGGAGGACCGGTGACAAATGATTAGGGTCAATCTACTACCAGAGGAACGGAAAACTCGGACCACTACCAAGGCTCAAAAAGTTAGAAGGGACATCCCTTACACCTGGATAGCCATTGGACTGGTGGTTGCCCTTATTGTATGTGCCGGACTAGGCTTTTACCATGTCTACGCGGTTATTGATCCCGCTGAGACGGTACAAAACCAGATAGACATGATTAATAGAGAGATTAAAACCTTAAAGCTTGACGTAGCCAAGGTTGAGAACGTTAAGGCGCAACGTAATGAGTTGAATAATAAATTGGCGATTATTGACAAATTAAAAACAGCTCAAACCGGCCCGGTTCATCTTCTTGACCAGCTTGCCAATAGTATGCCCAACAGGGTTTGGATTACCAAAATGACTGAAACCGGAAGTCAGATGGTTATAGATGGGAAAGCCCTTGAGCATTCAGCGATCTCAAGGTTTATGCAGAACTTAGAGAAATCTCCACTTTTCCAGGGAGTAGAATTGACTACCGCTGTTACTGACGGAAAAGGGGGGCGCGGAGAAGAGACCAAGACCTTTCATTTATCTTGCAGAATTGATAGTCAAGGTATGATGTAGAGGTAATGAACTGATCAAATATCTAAACAGCATGAGAGGTGGTTGATGGCCTCATCATCCAGAAAAATCCTGGTCATTCTGGCGATAATTGTTATGATTGTCTCTGTATACTATTTTTTCTTCTATCGTACGAAAAAGGCTGATTTGGTCGATTTGAAAGCTGAATTGACTGAAGTGCGCCACGAAAAGATGGAAAAAGAAAAGATTGTAGCGGATTTGGACCAGTTTAACAGAGAGGTTACTGAACTTGCCCGGCGACTCCATGAAGCCTTGGCCCAACTTCCAAATGAAAAAGAGATTGACCAGATTCTAACTCAACTATCTCGATTGATTTATGATTCCGGGCTATCATTGAACAGCTTCACTGTTATGCCTGAAATTAGAAAGCAACTTTATAACGAAGTCCCTATCGCCTTATCTTTATCTGGAAATTATCATAATATCGCGTTGTTTTTTGACAAGGCAAGTAAGCTGAAAAGGATTATAAATTTCTCCAATCTGGACCTTGGAAGTCCAAAGAGCCAAACTGGTGAAACGATAATATACGTTACATGCACAGCCACTACATTTAGATTTGTCAAAGGTGGCGGAGCTCCGGCGGCAGGAAAAGGAAAAGGCAAGGG
>CAYSHR010000446.1:0-3767 GCA_964430795.1 uncultured bacterium | reverse complement strand
CTACATACGAGGCGAGTTGAAGGTTCCCGAAGATGTGGAGTTTCCTCAATATGAAGCTGAAGACACCGTTTCATTAATCAGCGGCACGATTGCCTCTCCCGATTTTATCTACGGGAGCTTTTTTGGCGAATACGCGTGGCTGGTTTTTGAGGATCGAAAAGAAATCATCGATGATGTTGAATATGAAGGGCGGGGCGCCTACTCCACCCTCTCCCTCTTTTATGGGCCGGTTACTCTGTTAGCTGAATATCAGGACTATTATCGGTTCGATTTTGATTATCACGAGGCGCCAAATCTCGAATATACTAAAACCGCTTTTAGCCACGCTCCCAGAACCGACGATATTATCGGCTATAAATTCAGCCTCGATTTTGTAGTTCCCAAAATCGACACTATCCTCTACGGCGCCTATTTTAACAGCCAGACACACCAGGACGCCCAGTTCCCCGAATCCCTGAAGGATCACTATTCCGGGGAAAATTACATGGACTGGATAGAACATGGCTACGGAGGTTTTGAGCAGACCTTTTCAAATACGGCATTTATTTTCGGCGCGGGGGGTTACAGGGAGATTCCTGAGGGAAGGTGGGCTCATGGAGAGCTTGACGCCGGCATGCCCATTGTCTCTCACCACCAGATTTCCGCGTCGTTTCACGGCAAACATTTTTCCGGCTTCAAAGAATTCGGTGATGAATATTCTTCCTGGAAATATATTCTGGAATACGCCTTTTCTCCCTGGATGATAATAACGGCTGTTTATGAGTCTTCCGACGAGCCTCTCTCAGGAGGTTTTGGAGAAGAAGCCGGAAAAGAGGAAGAGAAAGACACCAATTTTTATTCCGGTCAGGTGACTGTCGAGCCCCACGAAAAAGTTCGCCTGACATTGTTCTATGGAAGAGAAAAGGGTGGGCTTCAATGTGCGGGCGGCGTCTGTCGAACGGTTCCGCCCTTCGAGGGTGGCAGGATGGATGTGCAGTTGCGGTTCTGACCCCGACCAGCGTGCCGCCGGACCCAATAACCCGACGGTACAGGTGTGCTAGGTAGAAGACTATATAGGCATGGCGTAAAAACGTGGGCAAGCTTGTCAAAGAGAGAAGTCTCTTTTATTTCCAGATTAAAGCGAAGCTTTAATCGCGGGATTCCAAAGGGACGTGTTCCTTTGGCGGGGTATGGGGCAGAGCCCCATCCTTAGAAAGGAGAAAAATGACTGATAAGATTTTGGAAGGTAAAAACGCGATAATCACCGGCGCCAGCAGGGGGCTTGGACAGGTTATTGCCGAGGAGTTTGTTAAGGCCGGCGCCAATGTGGTTATAAGCGGGCGAAAGATGCCTTCCCTGGAAGAGTCAGCCCAATGCATTGACTGCCAGGATCGGAAGGTAATACCCATTGCCGCCCATTCGGGAAAAGTCGAGGATATTAATAACCTGGTGGATACGGCGGTAAAGGAACTGGGCTCTGTGGATATTCTGGTGAACAACGCGGCCACAAATCCTGTTTTTGGCCCGGCTATGTTTTGTGAAGAGTGGGCATGGGACAAGATCATGGAGGTGAACCTGAAAGGGTATTTCTTCGCGGCAAAAGCCTGCCTTCGGCACATGCAAAAATCGGGCGAGGGAAAAATCATCAATGTATCGAGCGTCGCGGGATTTTCTTACGCCCAGGGAATGGGAGTCTACAGTATTTCAAAAGCCGGGGTTATAATGTTGACAAAAACTCTGGCCGCGGAATGGGGCGTCTTTAATATTAAAGTGAATACTGTGGCGCCGGGGTTATTCAAGACAAAGTTCTCCAAGGCTCTCTGGTCTACTGATGATATTCTGGAAAAAGTAATAGAGACTCAGGCGATAAAAAAACTCGCGGAATCCGATGATATCGTCGGCGCCGTATTGTTCCTGGCCGGTCCCGGCTCTGATTTTATTACAGGGCAGACAATTATTGTCGATGGTGGCGCATACGGGGAATCCAAACTTTTTTAAAAAACGGAGGGGCGTATGTCATTAAGCACGGGCTTTCGAAAAGCATTGCTCTGGCCCCGTCCTTCTTTAATCTTTTTTGTAACCGGCAAGTGCCATGGCCGCTGTCTTCATTGTTTTTCTCATAAACTCAGTTCTAAAAATGAACTTACTCCCGCCCAGGTAAGAGATTTCGCCATCGCCCTGGGTCCGGTCGATGATCTTTCCATATCCGGGGGCGAGCCTCTGTTAAGAAAGGACCTGGTGGAACTTCTAACCCCCCTTTTTGAGATCAGCAAACCTTCCACATGCACTTTTCCCACTGGCGGATTGTATCCTGAAAAGACATTGGAAGTCTTTTCCGAGCTGGCTCTTCCCTTTTCAAAGACGGCATTCACCGCGGCCTTTCCACTGGAGGGCGACAAAAAGCTTCACGATAAAATCAGAGGCGTACCAGGCGGGTTTGAGAAGCTTAAAAAAACAGTGAACGCGGTTTTTCCTCTAATTGAATCC
This sequence comes from uncultured bacterium, assembly GCA_964430795.1. Lineage (GTDB taxonomy): Bacteria > Lernaellota > Lernaellaia > JACKCT01 > CAYSHR01 > CAYSHR01. Next base: position 1,301 of record CAYSHR010000446.1, on the reverse strand, counting down.
AAAATCATCAATTTCAAGCTTGTGACAACCCTTAGTTCATTAAACCAGAATCATATCAAGAAGATCATCAGGGTTTCAAAACAGGAGTTTCCCTTGGCCGCTTTTCATCATTTTGAACCCATGAGAGGTAAAGGGCGCGACCCGAAAGCCACATGGCCGGATGCTGATATTTTGAAGGAGAACAGAGAGTTAATTTTTGAGCATTGGGAAAGCTATAGGGGGTTTTATAAAAAACTTAACGCCCTTGCCTTAAACGCAAAGAAGACGATTTTAAAAATCCAGATTGATGTTTTAAAAGGGGCGCCTCTACCCTTTACCTGCAGAGCCCATGAGTTCGGAATGGTCCTATACCCTCAGGGAGATGTGGCTTTTTGCGAAATGACCCCGACCATCGGAAACATTACCAACCAATCCCTTAAATCTATTCTAAGCGGCGCGCCGGCAAAAGCCATAATCGACCAGATCGAAAAAGGCTGCGCCTGCACCCATTCATGCTTTTTGCCAAAAAGTCTTCTGGCTTCTCCCATACAAGTTTCAGGAATAATCAAAAAAACCGGTGCGCGATATGTTGATTTAATAAAGAGATAACTGAGGAGACTGTCGAAGAAAACTTAGATGAAGCGACCAACTTCGTGGGCAGGCTAGAGCCTGGCCCCGCCACCCGAGGGTTGACATGACGCTAGTGAATCTATCAATCATCATTCCCTGTCGCGATTCAAAAAGCACCCTTCCCTTGCTTCTTGAATCTCTTAAAGATCAACTGGAAACAGGCGATGAGCTTATCGTGGTTGATGACGACGATGACCATAGCCCCGGGAAAATCGCGAAAAATTATAATGGCGCGGTTGTCTCGACCGGAGGTGGAAAAGGGCCGGCCTTTGCCAGAAATCTGGGCGCTAAAAAAGGAAAAGGCGAGGTTCTTCTCTTTCTCGATTCCGATGTTATCGCCCAGCCAAATCTTGTTGAACACGTCAGGAAACGGTTTGCGGATAACAAAAACCTGGAAGCTCTTTCAGGGATTTATAACAAAGAGCCGGCCAATTCAAAGTTTTTTCACCATATTAAAGCCGCTCAATGTTCCGCGTGGTTCCAAGGGCAAAAAGAATTTGAGAGCCTGGAAACAGCCTGTTGCGCTATTTTAAAAACCAGGTTTTTTGAAGTCGGCGGCTTTAACGAAAAATTCAAAGGCGCGGATGTTGAGGATTATGAGTTTGGTTACAGGCTTGGGCGCCCTGTTGAGCTTGATAAAAAAATGATGGTCAAACATCATTTCCCGGACTTTTGGAAAAACACGAAAAATT
>CAYSHR010000445.1:0-3769 GCA_964430795.1 uncultured bacterium | reverse complement strand
ACTCCCACCGCGATCAACATCAATTCGGTGATAAGCATCATGTCCTGGACTAAGGTTGGATTCTCAACACCCATAGGTTCTCCAAAAAGGTAAATCGTTACCGGCAGATCATAGCAGAACAAAGGCAAGGACGCTATGCCGCGCTCAAAGCGCTGTCATTCTGAACGTCCTGTCACTATAGTATTCAATCCATTCCAAGTTGCCGTTGGGTTATTGCTGCCGGCGCCTTGCCGGTTTTTGTGAGGAGCCAAGAAGCCAGCCGTTAAAATAGGTCTTTCTGTATTTCACCTGATCCAGCCCCGCTTCTTTTATCCCTTTGATAAAGGCGCCGACGTCCGGAATTGTCTCCCAGGGATGCACCGTAAAGTTTTGCTGTAAAAAAGAGATGATCGGCGTATCAAAATGGAATTCGCGACAAAGTTCCTCAAAAAAGAAAAAACCTCCCGGCCGCAATACTCTGTACACTTCTGCAAGAGCCTTTTGCCAAAGGGGAATATGGTGAAAAATCGTAAATTCGAAAACAGCGTCAAAAGAATTATCAGGATATGAAAGATTTTCACCATCTCCGACTTCGATGATTGTTTCTGCTTTTACATCCTTGCAGTTTTTTAATGCCAGGGCGACCATCTTTGGATCAAGATCAAAGGCCGTTACTTTTTTTGGGGAAACAACTTTATCAATGGCCAGAACCCCAGCGCCGAAACCGCATCCGATCTCCAGAACATCTTCAAGTTTTTTATTCGGACGCCCTGCAACGAGTTCCCTGACATTTTTAACAAGCATTCTTTTTCGAATGGGGTTGTTGGTGAACATCTTTTCAAAAGCGTTCATCTTCATAAATTACTTTCCACTTTGAGTCATTATTCTATTAAAGATAGTTGATAACATTATCATATACCAACTGGGAAAACTCCTCGGCGTCATCTTCATTCACTGCCCATTTGCCGTAAACCATGACCATGTATAGCTTCCCAAGAAATGATCGGACAATCAATACATATGGATTTTTCTCTGTGGTGACAACACTTGAATGTATGTCCATCAGTTCCAACTCACCGATGGTTCTGACCGCGGTCCGGCCCGTTGGTTTTCCATTTTTTAATTCCGGCCAGACGATTCCAAGGTTGGTGACAAAATGGGATATCTTCATATCCAAAACTTTTCTAAGGACTTTATACCTGATATGGACCGGCAGCAGCCGCCCTATTCTTAACAGCCCTCTTGTAATTTGAGCCAACCTGATATCGAGCCCTTTATCAAGCTTCTCTTTCCTCTGGTTGATTATATATTTTAAAAGAGCGTCCTGGTCTTTCCTATCCTCGGGACCGGTTGGAATTGTAATCGCGGACATTGGATTGGCCTGTTTTTTCGTAATCTTTAAAGATTGTCTCAGTCTCTGATTTACCGCCACTCCGTGATACATGATATTCGCGGGCTCGCCTCTTTTTTCGTTCCACTTTTTTATGGCGAGATTGCTTCCGCAAATCATTAGATCAGTAAGGGAACCACCCTCTTTTCTCGCCCTTTCACGAAGGGCTTCTTGTATATTTTTATCTTCAATTATTTTTCTGACAATATATCTTCCTTTACCTGATTTGGAAGGGGAGGAGATAAACTGGGCGGCTTTTTTCATAGGGTATGTTCTGTTCTCGATAAAACCATCACTGATAAAATCCCAGACAGGCGCCGGTTTTACAGGCTCTATTTTTCCATAGGTGGCGTGCAACGATGAGACCCCAGCCCATTTGGGTTTTTCGCCTTTTACAAGAGTGTGGTATTTTTCAAAAACATCCCTTGTAAAATCATATATACCAGCACCATCAGCGGCCACATGATGGAACAGAATTACCAGGAAGCAATAATGATCGGGCAGCTTAAAAAGTATAAATTTCACAGGATATTCCAAGGCAAGATTTAGAGGAACTTCCACAAGGGGATTCATCCGGTCGTGCAGCCACTCACCCAGATCAGCGGGAATTTCAGAAAGATTCGAGAAGTCTCTGACTTCAAGCTCATTTGGCTTATCATCATATTGCCAGGCTAATGTTCGCCAGGGTCCTTTTTGAGGTGAGACAAGATTCGCGTTGAATTCAGGGCGAGTCTTTTTGGCGTGAATAACGGCACGGCTCATGGCGCAGTCGTCAAGACGCCCTCTAAGTAAAAAGCCCGCGTAATCGGTTTGGGTAAAGGCGCCGTGTTCCCATGCCAAAATAGCTTCCGAAGGAAGATCAAGAGGCATCAATGCCTTTTTAGCCAAATTACCCAATATCCACCCCGGAATTCAACAGGCTGTTAAAACTCATTTATAGAGAAGGCCGTTTACAGCCAGCATGTCATCAAGAACCTTTTTCGCGTCCTGAGCTAAAGGACCCAGAGGATTTGTAATTATGGCTCTATAGGCCGCGCCCCGGCTTTTATTCAAAGAAGCCTCAATTACCAACTCCTCGTATGCCTTTGCCTGCTGAATTAGAGCCCTGATGCTTGGTTCTAGCTTCCCTGTTTTAACAGTTTCGACGCCGTTTTTGCCCACCTTGGCCACAGTCTCAACAACAGCGTCGTCAGGCAAATCGGGGATGGCGCCCTTGTTCTGTACGTTGATAATGTGCTCATCCCCAGTGTCGTTGACAATGGAATTGACTATATCCACTGCAATTTTGGAATAATAGGCGCCGCCTCGCTTCTCAAGCTCCTCAGGCTTGGTGACAAGCTTGGGATCCATATATTTTTCCAAAAGCTCTCTCTCAATATCCATGACTTCCTGAGCCCGACTTTTTTCCTTTTTCAAAAGACCGTCAAGGATCGATTGGGTGTTGTAATAGTAACGATTGTACCAGAGAGGAATGGCTCCAATGGACTCGATGGTTTCCTGCATAAATTCAACATCCGGGATATTTTTCGGACCTTCCTCACTTGCAAGAAACTTGATAAGTTTGGGGGTAATGTCCTCCCCCTTCACAATAACCTTTCTGATCCAACCAAGATGATTGAGACCTACGCAATCCATAGCCACATCTTTTTCATCCACATCAAGGTGTTTTGCGATGGTCATTTTCATCTCAACAGGAACATTGCAAAGACCTATGCACTTGCATACAGTATGATTCAATATGGATTGGGTGATAATGCCTGAAGGGTTGGTAAAGTTGATGATCCACGCCTTTGGCGCCACCTCTAAAATATCTTTGCATAAATCCTGTATCACCGGAATAGTTCGAAGAGCCTTGGCCATGCCGCCGATTCCCGTGGTCTCCTGCCCAATCAGATTATGTCGAAGGCCGAGATGGATGTCGGCGTGACGAGCTTTTTGCCCGCCAACTCTAATCTGGGTCAGAACAAAAGAGGCGCCGTTAAGAGCCGATCTTCTATCCATAGTGGTTTCAAGGACAAATGGGGCGCCGGCATGCTTAACCATCCGCTTGGCAAAATCGCCAACTATTTTCAGGCGCTCTTTGTCCACGTCCATCAAAGTTACTTTTTCTAGATCGAAATTTCTCGCGTGGCTGATAAACCCATCTATAACCTCCGGGCTGTAGGTGCTGCCGCCGCCAATAAGGGCGATTTTCATAATTCCCGCCTCCGGTGCTTTTTTTTAATACAAAAATAAGACTAACTGAAAAGCAAAAGCTATCAGGGGTTTATAGCATAAAGATTTGTCCCGGCCAAATTCTCTTGGAGAATACCGGAAGGGCAAACCGGGCGTAATGGCTCTTGGATAAAAAATAAAGCCTCTCAGTCATCCCAAGAGGCTTCATTCATTTCAGATTAGCTT
>CAYSHR010000444.1:0-3772 GCA_964430795.1 uncultured bacterium | reverse complement strand
TGACAACTGGATTGATTTTCTTGGTGGAATTTCCATCCGGCTATATCTTTTGGCTTGGACTGGAAAACGGGAAAAAGCCATTGATAAACCCTGGGAGTCAACGGGTTTTAGAATTCTTTTAAGGAAGAATGAACAGATGTCTGGGGAAAATAGATTGAAGAAAACCGGTGGCCGAGATGATTGACCGCCTTCAAAAACTTCTGGGCATCGATCTTAGATATTATATTTCCGGTGGAAGTTATCTGCTGATTTCCCAGATTGCCCCTCTAACCTTTCTTTTCGCTTCGACCTGGTTTCTAACCAACTATCTTAACAAGGAAGTTTACGGCTATTACAGCTATGTTCAGAGCATTTTAGGTATGCTTTCAGTTTTTACTCTTCCTGGATATTACAACGCGGTAATTAAAAGCACCGCCAGAGGCTTTCATGGATCCCTTTTGAAGTCAGCGAAAAAAAGATTGTCCTTCTCCTTGTTGGGGTCCCTTCTCCTTGTCTCTATTTCCATCTATTTCTGGTCTATGGGGGATGCCAAAAGAGCATACGGCTTGCTTATTGGCAGCGCTTTTCTGGGACTGGCTTTTGGTCTTGATGATTTTCGGGCTTTTTTGAATGGAAGAAAGAAGTTTGCCCTGTTTACTCTGTATCATGTCGCTCTTCAGGCGTTTGTTACAGCCGCTACTATCGGCGCTCTGTTGATTTCGGGTAACTATCTTCATATCCTGACCGCGAATCTGGCTACAAGAGGAGTGGGGCAACTCATATGTCTTCTATTGTCAAACAAAACCCGGGAAAACGACAAAGTCGAGGAGGGATTCACCGAGTTTGGAAACAAGCTCTCGGTACTTTCAGCACTTGGCACAGTGTCATTTTTTCTTGACAGGGTGCTCATCGGCACTTTTTATTCAGCCGCTCTCATGGCCGATTTTAACCTCGCGACGATCCTGACCAATCCCCTTAGAAACATCGGTGTGGTTATTAACAGATTACTCTTTCCAAAAATGGTTAATCTCAAAGGTAGGGATTTCGCCCTTAAAACTTTTTATAAAGCCTTCTATCTTTTAGCCGCGCTGATTCTCGTTGGGATAACCTACTATATTCTCATCCCCTTTCTGTTAAGGCTGTTTTTTCCCGTTTATGTGAACATTTTACCTTATGTAAATTTTATGATGGCTTCAGAACTTGTGGCGGTTTTTGTAATATACCTGGAAACCTATTACCTTTCTCAGGACAGGTTTATTAAAACATATTACGTAGTGAATATTGCTCGCCCTGCCGCGATAATTGTCCTTTTGCCTCCTTTGCTCTATTTTATCCCAGGGGTGTGGGGCGCCATACTGGCGAAGTTTATTGTAAGAGTACTTGAAGCCATATATCTTATGATACGAATTTTCTTTGGATGGGACGAATCAAACTCAAATCAGTAAGTTACAGTTGCCTTATAAGTTTCATTCGGCAAAATCGACACAGGTCCAATTGTTACCCTGCCACGCCCCCATTGATATTCTATTTCGAAATCAACAAGGTTTTGGGCTGATCCGTTTATTGATAAAGCTGTAATCTGATCAGGAACTGAGAGGGTCAGGTAGAGATCAAAAGCACCGGCGCCGTTTGTAAGAAGAAACTCTCTCTCGGCGCCGTTGTCCTTTACCTCGGTTTTGAGTTTATGTGGTCCAAAAGGAATCTGATCAAAAGCCACAAGGTTCCAGTTGTCGGGCATGTGAGGCGCGAACTTTACTATTCCCCCAGGATAGTCAACCTCGAACCCGGTAACATAATAGAGCATGGCCGCGCCATAAATCCCGCCCTCCCAGGGGCGGTATCTTGATGTCAGATCAGAGACAAAACCCCAGGGTTCCAATAGGTACATGAACCTCGCGTAATCATCTCTGAGCATGGCTTCGCTGACGTTTCCCGAATCATTGCAATGAACTTTCCAAATGTTAAAGGCCTCCTGGGCGTCGGGGTGGTCAATGCGGGCCAGATTGTCAAGGTAGTAGCCCTGGGTCATGCCGGACATGGCGCCTTTGGTCACGCCGATTTTTGACAGAAGCCATTGATAAGTCGGATGAATTGGGCTCTGGATTACTCCGGGCTCAATGCCTATCTCATCAGTCACATTTAATATCTGATCAATCTGGTGCTGGTCATCCCCAGATTCCGCGCCGGACCATAGAGGCTTGGTGTTGACGTCCTCATAGGGCGTGGGGACCGGTTCAAAAGTGTCAATGTCGATCATGGCCGCGTAATAGCCCTTTTCATCCATCCAATAATAATCCTCTGTACACTGGCGAACCGCGGCGGCTTTATCGTTGAACCAGGTTTCATCGCCAGTATAGCCAAGGATTGCCGCGATTTCGGCCATACGGTCAGCGGCGGCGGCGAAAAGAAAGCTTGAGTTTACCGAAAGCCACTCGTCCTCATATTTTACAGCACCAACGATATGGCCAAGAGTAATAGTCATGATTTCCCGGAAGGTCTCATCCCCTGAAAAGGGCAGAAGGCAATCATTATGGAAGTCCTGATGAACAAGGGCGTGCTTGAGCATTCCATATCGTTCAAGGAGAGTATCAATATCTCCTGTATGGCTATAGTAAGCATAATATTGTAAAGGCAGGTAGCTTGGCGATTCGGCCGCCAATCTACCGGACATGGTTCCCATGGATTCCCAGTCAGGGGGATCGGGCCAGGGGGTCGGCTCTTCGATATTGGCCTCCATGGAGTTGCCGATATTTCCCCGAACAAGGGCGGCCATGTAGTATTAATCCAGCATATCCTTAAAATCATCCACTCTGCCAAGGGGAGGAAAGAAATTGGCCGGTCCCATGGTGTCCCATATCCAGGTGCCTGTGTATTCGGACATAACGCATGTGGCGCCGTTGTGTGCCTGTTGAACTTTTATGGTTACTTGCAGACTTTCCAGTAAATCATTGAATTTCGTGTCAGGGGTGGTGAGTTTCGCGCCCTTGTCATACCAGTTTTCCCACCAATTATATGTTTGATCAAGTAGGGTTTCATAAGTTTCCAGCGTAACCTGGGAAAAAACATCTTCTGTCTCCTGGCCATCATAGGTAAAGGCCAAAAGAACAGGCGCTGGAACTTCCTGCCCGGGAGATATGGAAGGAAGAGAGATTTGAGGGATTCCCTTCTCTTCAAATAGGTTGCCCACAGGGCGGATAGCCAACCGCTTGTTCTCATTTAGTTCTTCAAAAACACCCTCTGTCAGTTTTCCAAAAGGCGATACCATTTTTATAGAAAGGTCATCAATAGTTTTGGATCTGTTATTTCTCAAAATGAAGATTCTCACAAGGGCCCGTTCCGACATGTCGTCCTCTTCATCGCCACCCTTAACCGCGTAGTCGACGGTGAACATCTCAATATCATTGGTGTAGAGGGACCTTGTTATTGTAATGGGGCTTTTCCTTACCCGATAATCCCATTGTTTCCTTATGTATATCTCCGTACCCTTCTCCATTAACTGGAATTGTTTATCAGAGAAGAATTTGAAGGTTCGCTGGTAATCCGGGCCGATTATATTTCGCAATGTATGATACGGGAGAGTGGTTCCCAAAAGAGCGAAGACCCTGCCGTTGCCAACACCAAATTCACCAATTTTTCGTTTGCGGGGAAGGTCGGCGCTGTCCACATGCCCATACCACAACGAAACGTCATTGAGAAAAGGGTGCTGGTCAAAAAAGGCCGGCGGGTTTGGGATAATATCATCGTCGTCATCGTTATCGTCATCATCATCCGAAATATCATCATCATTGTCGTC
>CAYSHR010000443.1:0-3794 GCA_964430795.1 uncultured bacterium | reverse complement strand
GCGACGACGATGACGACGATGACGACGATGATAGCTGTTGCGGTTGCTGATGGATTGAAATAATTCTCGTAACTCGCTCTTGGCCCCTCTACATTTTGGAAAGGGGCTGGGGGCGAGGGCTTATGACTCTTTAACAGCCATGATATTGTAACTTGTAGCCGGGTGAGTTGGTGGGTACAAAGGGCGGGGGAAAACGGAGCTGTCAATGTCGATCTCCCCGGCTATCTGTTCAAGAATTCCGGCAGAGTCGCTCATGGCGTCAAGAACCTCTACCGGAGGTTCGACAAGAAGGGCGTCTCTGGCAAGATCATCGATTTTGGCCTCTTTAAAAACACCGGCCAACAAAGCTTTTCTTTCCTCTTTTGTGGCAAAAGCCCAGCTTATTACCAAAAGCCCCCCCGCGAGAACACTAAACTCCTCGGCGAGAACCGGCGTCGCCAACTCGATTTTGCTGTGGGAGTCAGCGGCGTCAACAGCCATACCCATAATCCGGTAAGCTACAGAAAGAACTTCGTGTCTTTGACTTTCCAAAAGAAGATGAGCTACAGGCATACCACCTTCTGAAATAAAATCGCACAGTTCCAGAACAGAAAGATCGTGATAACGGAACAGCCTCTGGAAACGGGTGGACCATTTCAAAAAAGTCTCTTTATCGCCGCCGTCCACAACAAGCGCGCCGGCCTTATCGAGGTCAAGTGGTGATAGCCCTGTTCCTTTAACAAGAGATTCAATCTTCTTTATTACATCAATTGGCGTGTCCGGGACTTTCATTTTTATTACTCCATGGTCTTTAGGGCGTGGATTCCTTTTCGCATTGGAAAGTAAAATGCCACAAAAACGAAAAATAGGACCAGCCCGGATGAAATCAGGGTTATGGCCCAATCAGAAGATGACGCGGCGGTATGGTTGACCAAATGTTTGTGCCAGATTTTCACAGGCGTCGCCATGAGAGCGATTACCAGCATGATAAAGCCGATGGAGAGGATCATAAAGATGATACTCGAGGCGCCGCTACTCATTCGGGCCACATTTTTCTCTTCGAAGTTTGGATATATGGCGCCTATTCCAATTGCCATGGCCACAGTGCAAAAAGATATCAGCCCCATGATTATCGACGAGAATATCATGAGAAAATCGGAGGTCTTTAAAAAGATGTTGCTCACAACGATTAAAGCCTGGGAAACAATAAAAACCGGCACAATGGAAAAGATGTATTTTGACCAGAGAAATGTGCTCATTTTTACAGGAGCGGCGCGCAAAATCCAGAAAGCCTTGCCCTCTATACTGACCGCGGGTAGTACAAATCGGACACAAACCGCGGCCATCACAAATCCCGCCAGAACAATGTTGAGATATGAGATGATTGCCCGAAGATCATAGGTGATTCCCGCGTATCGCTCAAGGTGCAAGACCTTGTAGTTGAACAGGTAGACCACGATTAGCGCGGCGAGCAGAAGCAACTGGGTCCATTGAGTTGTTTCCCTGAAAAAGGTTTTAACGTCCTTTAACATCAGCTCCTTGCGCAATCTGTTTTTACTGACAACAAGAGCGTCAAAGATGGATGTGGCGGTTTTTGACGATGTAATTTTCGCGCTTTTTCCCTCTTGGCTTTTTGAATAAGCCTCAAAATAGATGCTCCCGGCCACCAGTCCCCCGAGAAGCACGGCCATCAAGCCATTTGAAATGAGCATGAGAAGGTTGAATATCCCGTCATTCGCCAAAGTCTCAAATCGAAATCCCGAATGGAGGGCCATGTTTGCCCAGGTGGTGGGCAAAAGGGGTGAATCGGGAGTCTGTAAAGTAGCGAAGTACTCGGTGAACCCGTGGAACACATCAGGGTTGAAAAGCTGCTCGGGCTGTAAAAACCTGAGTAGAAAATAGAGAAGAACAACAAAAAGTATGGCAATGATAATCAGCAGGTCCTGCATCTTTTTAGCGGGAAAGGCTTTTACAAGAATCATGGTCAGCATGGTGGCAAAAGCACAGGGCAAAAGAAGAAAAGCGAGCAAAACCAGAAGCATCCACGGATAATAAAACCAGGGCGCGGAAAAAACCAATCCATTGGCGATAAAAACCGGCAGCGCGAACATTACCACCATCCAGGAAGAGAGTACCATGGTTTGAAGATACCTTGAAACATAGAGGCTTTGATAGGTTACCGGCGCCGAAAAAAACAGATAGAGGTCATCGGAAAGAAAAAAGGTGTTCAGGGTTGTGACAATGTTGGAAAAAACCAATACCGCGAAGAAGATCATAAGCACGAAACTTATTAACTTCTCCACAAGGATTCTGCCAAAAGGCTCTTCCTGGGCAAGCCTTCCAAAAAAAAGATAACTGCCGATAAAAAGCATGGCCCAGAAACCAAGGCCGAGAATCGTAAAGAAGATGGCTTTAAGCTGGTTTTCCCTTTTACCTCTTGACCACGAGTTTCGGATTCCCCGGACCCATGGCCACAATAGAAAAAATGTTCTGGTCATATTTTTTCTCTAATAATTATTTTTTATCCTTCCCGGTCACCCCAATCGGTGTCGTCGGGAGAGTCTAGTTTGTCAGTGTCGCCGCTTTCGTTTTTTCTGATTGTATAACGTATATAGGCTTTTAAAATTGTACTTCGCTCAACCTCTCCTGTTATTTTTCTGATATCCTCATAGATGGTCGGGTCTAAAAGCAGGGCGCCGATAGTGCCTTCCCCCCGTTGAATCTTCTCTGTAATCTCTCTAAGATTGACAGCGGCGAGTTTAAGTTCATTTATAAGATCCGACTTGTCTTCCTCATAAATCATGGAATGTAAAAAGCCGTTTCCCTGTTTAACTTCTCCCACAATGCTCGCGATGGCTTTGCTGGACTCAGCCAGATTGGCTACAAGTTCCTTTCCGTTGGCGCCGTAGATAACGTCGTGGGCTGTGCCCTGCCCTGTTTTTATCTCCTCGGTAATTTCATTTATACTCTTTGCCGCCATGGCCAGGTCTTTGATAATTGTGGCTTTTTCCTTGTCATAAATAAGAGTATGAAGAACTCCCCTGCCATTTTGAATCTCCCCCAGGAGATTTCTGGCGTGGGTTATGGCTCTTGACATATCGGTGCCTTTGCCCTCGACGCCTCTTAATGAACCGATAAAATCCTTGAGATAGGTTGCCGTATCGGCGATGTTATCCAGGATTTTCCCACCTTTATCCATAGCCTCGGTAAGAGAAATGGGCTCCTCGCTCTCGATAAAATCGCCGTCCTCCACCCGCCCCGCTTCTAATGTTCCGGGCATGATCTCAACGTATTTTTTTCCAAGCAGGCCCGAAGTCTGAATCATGGCTTTTGAGTTCTTCATGATTCTCCGCATGCCGATGCCATCGATTTTCAGCGAGATAAAAACGATGGTCTCGCCCTCCACATCTGAAAAGCGGATTTCCTTTACCATACCGATATTGATTCCCGAAAGCCTGACTTCTGAACCGGGAATCATGCCGGCGATATTGGAAAAGCTGGTGTGCAAGGTGTATGTGGTTTTGAAAAGCTGCGTTTTGCTGGTCAGGGTCGCGATGAGCAAAATCATCGCTCCCAAAGTCACCATCATAAAGATGCCGACTTTTATCTCCGTACTTCTCTTTTTTGCCATTGGTCCTCCTCAAAGTCCTTCCATCTCTCCCTCGACGAACCGCATCAATTCACTCTCCCGGTTTTTCTTAAGTTCATCTTTTTTACCAACCTGGGCAATGGTCTTTTTGTGCAGAAGGGCAATCCGGTCAGCCACAAAAAAGGCGCTCCACATATCATGGGTTACAACCAGGTTTGTTATGCCC
>CAYSHR010000442.1:0-3803 GCA_964430795.1 uncultured bacterium | reverse complement strand
AAGTAATAAAAATGTGTATAATCCTTTTGCGACGGGCAACGCCTTTTTGCCATTACAACCCCCTCTGAATTGATTGATGCATGGTATGTTATAACGCCAAAAAGGCGTTGCCCGTCGCAAAAGGATTATACACATTTTTATTACTTTCAGGCAAATCATATTAAAAAATGAAACATCCTTGCTTTTTTTAAAATGATTTGGGATTGCCTGCAAGAGAGAAAATGATTAGGATCTCCTAAATGATAATATTGGAAAAGGAATGAAGCCTTTAAAAAAATTCTATCCGTGGTGCATTATCCTCTCTGTTTTTATCATTTTTTCCACTCTCCTTGTAGACAACATAATTGATATACAGACAGCCAACATTGAGAATGATTTTATAAGCAAGGTCTCGCAAACACGATTTTCAGATATGGCGACTCTTCTTGAATTTGGCCCCAGAGGCATTCTATTAAATGATTATAAAAACTTTGGTCTTGATCTGCCAATAGAGGGCAAAGGTTCCTTTTCCATTCAGACTCGATTTTATATAAAAAGAATGAACAATATCTATTTCAAGCTGTCAGGAGAGACCGCCAAAACAGACGTCATACTAAAAACGGAATCACTTTCCCAGGATTGGGAAAACAGTTACAACCTTCTGACGATAAACAAAAATGGAGATGGGATTGTTTTTCTTTTAAATGGAAAATTACTTGAGAGAAAAAAGAATAAGCCGGAACCCTTTACTTACTTTGAGATAACAAATCTCGATTCATTTTTCTATCTTCAGTCCATGACTTTTTCCTCAAATAATCAAATTATTTCTTATAACTTTCTGCCTCAGATTTCCAGCGTAAGATTACAAATCTGTCTTATAATTACCCTGGCTTTCTTTTTTATACTTCTTGTATTTTTTGATACATGGTTCTGTAAAGAACGCCCTATACTTTGCGGCAAAATTATTTTACTTTTCTCCACGCCATTATGGGCGGCTACCTTCTTTCCCATACAGGGTAAACCTCTGAGTTTCTACCTGGCTCTCCTTCTAATTCCGGCCTTTCCTTTAGCTTTCCGTTGGACATCTCTGTATGGAAATAAAACGCGCAAATGGATGTCAACGATTATTTTAATCTTTGCTGTTTTGGGTGTGACAATCTTCTGCTTTTCAGAGCTTGGTTTGGGACAAGCTTTTATTTATGAAGGGGTAATTTTGATCTCAATCTATTGGACCGCATGGAGCATATCCAAGGCTAACGGGACCCGCGTTTTCCAGGGATTTGAAAAAGCTGCCATCTCTATAACACCAATTTCCTTATGGCCTGTTATCGCCATGGTTCAATTCAGGGATTTTTCCATTGATATACTGGCGGCCCTTATTTTCGCCGCTTTTGTAAATCTATTTTTGTTCATATGTCATAGCAGATTTTTAATAAAAAGCTATATCCCTTTAACCATGTTTATCGCCCTTGCTACTTTAGCAACTGCGGAAGTTTACGGTAGGGAAACTATTTTTAATGAAAAACTATCCCCCCATGAATTTGAGGCAATGGGCAGCCCAAATGACTTCCTGTTTTATTTACTTGGCGGTTCTTTTGCTCCGGGCAAAAAGCAACCGATTTCCTTTGACAAGTATAGATTTAAAAGCGGCGGCGCCTCATTTTTTCCTAAGCCCGGCGCCTATAGAATCATAGTGAAAGGAGGATCAAATACCGCTGGTTACGGTATAAAGGAAGAGAAAAAAACATTTCCCGCCATTTTGGAAAACTGCCTGAACAAACATGGTTTACCCGGAAATTTCGAAGTTATTAACGGTGGGCAAAATGGATTAAACCTCTTTCTACTGAAAGAATTCTTCACCAGGCATGATGTCTCATACCATCCCAACCTTGTAATTTTTTATATTAATTGGGTGGATTCCCGCTCTATTTTTGGACCTTTTACATTGCGGGAAATATTTGGCATGGATAAAACAACAAGGAGGAAGCATACAAATTCATGGAACTCCATGAGTAATCAGGAGCAAAGTAATTCTGATGAAAAAAATAGAGGGGCGCCCTGGTTTATTACCTTGCGAAAAACCCTTCGCGAGTTGGTGATATACAGGGCGCTGGCAGATAAGGTTACAATTCACAATAAGGACAAATCCAAGCCCTTGTCCCAAAAACTGGGTATCCTAAAAGAAGTCAATCCCGCAAAAGATTATAAAGCAAACCTGATTGAGTTGATTGAATTTTGTAAAAATAGAGGAATTGAGATTGTTTTTGTCAGCGAAGTTGATGGTTGGTACGAAAAAAACTCCAACAATAAAAGAGATCAAATTGAAAAAATTATTTCAGAAGTCACCGGGAATTCGGGAGTAAAATACTATAAATTGCATGATCAGATGATCTTGTCCCAAAAAGTAAAATCTCTCTTTTTTAAAACACCCCCCTATATCTATCACCTGAATGAGAAAGGGCATACAATAGTTGGCGATAAAATATGTAACTACATTCTATCAAATAGAAAATCGATAATTGGAGATTTTTTCAGGGAATAAGGTTGTAGATTGCCGGCAGGACTTCCTGACCTTCAGAATATAAAATAAATCCTAGAAGCAAAATTATTCCAACTCCTAAAAAAAATAGAGGAGTCAGCCTTTTTGCTCCTAACCATTTAAAAAATTTGACCACTTTTTCACCATCTGTTGATAAGTCATATTTCTATTATATCTCAACAACGGTGATTTTATAAAGTACCTTTTTAATAACTCGGTTTCGCGACTAAACGCCTAAGAGTCCGAACAACAATCTTAACGCTGCTTTCGGTAAAGGAGTCCTCTTTCCGAATTTCCTTTTGAGCTGTGGGAACGCATGAATAACTCGGCGCTCCTTGGGGTTTCTGCTCAGGGTATTTCGTATCCTTAAATAGGATCTCCCCGACCTGCCCATCTGAAAGCATCACCTTGAGCCTGACTGTGTTTATGTCATTTATATAGGAGCTATCAAATGAGACTGTCATATTATTCCCCAAGAGAGTGCCTTTGTGGTCTGTTCCCCCACCTTTGCCCCTTTTGGATTTTTTATAAAACTCACCGTTGCTCAAGTCATACCATTGGCCTCCGGTGCATTTGGCAAGATCCATCGGATTGGCGTGGCCTTTGTAATATTCTGAAGTCCACCCTTCAATTCTGTTGTCCCAATATTCCAATCTATCGGGATATGATTGACTCGGCCTTGTTTTTGGAGAGACTACATTGACTGTGCCTTTATAAGGATTTCCGGGGTTTTGGAGTGTCTTGCACACCTTCTCCAGGCTGTATGACTTATTATCATGATCCTCTGAATCCTCGTCACCTGGTTGATGCATGGGAGCGTCGGTCACCAAAAGAAAGGTCCGTTGGAAACCCGAATCCCAAATATCATTATTGTTCCACGCGTTCATAATGGCGCTTAATGGATTCTCAGCAAAATTGCCGCCATTTTCATATTCAATATCGTTTATTCTCTCTGTCAAGTCCCACCATAGTTCGCTTTCCCACCATTTTTCATCATATGTAACATATTCAGCATCCCGGTCTTTAAACAAAACAAGCTGCACTTTGGGATATTGATATAAAGAACAGATATTCATCTTGAAAAAGGAATCCATGCCAAACACAGATCGATAATATTCGTCATCCATGGAGTTTGACTGGTCGTATATGACTTTAAAGTTTGAATAAGTCCAGCTTTTGCCTTTTTTCAATGTAGACCCGATACCGATTCGTTTCTCCTTCCCATTTTCCATAAGAATAAACTCGATGTCGTCTTGATCCTCATGGAGTATGTTGTTCGAATCAA
>CAYSHR010000441.1:1762-3819 GCA_964430795.1 uncultured bacterium | reverse complement strand
CGCTACCATCCAAAAGGAAGCGGAACTCAAGGCAAAAGACAAACAGCTTCAATTGAAGATGGAATTTGAGAAGGAGACAATAGAGAGAAGAAGAGAGCTTGGCAGCCTGGAAAAGCGCTTTATGCTCAAAGAGGAGAACCTTGATAAGAAGGTGGATTTACTGGATCGAAAAGAGATTGATATAAGCCAGAGAGAACGAAATATCATTGTAAGAGAGAAGGCCGTATCCCTGCAGGAGAAGAAGTACGAAGCATATATTGTGGAATGGCAGAAGAGGATTGAACGGGTTGCCGGAATGAGCGCTCAGGACGCGAAAAGGCAGCTTTTGGAATCCATGGAATCCGAGGCCAAACATGAAGCCGCCAAAATGATCAAGCATATCGAGGATGAGGCCAGGGAGACCGCGGACAAGCATTCAAAAAAGATCATTGCCCTTGCTATCCAAAGATACGCCGGCGAATATGTTTCCGAGCGAACCGTCAGCGTGGTCAATCTTCCTTCTGATGACATGAAAGGGCGGATAATCGGCCGTGAAGGAAGAAATATCCGAGCCCTTGAGGCAGCCACCGGTATTGATTTTATTGTGGACGACACCCCTGAAGCGGTGATTCTCTCGGGACATAATCCGGTAAGAAGAGAGGTTGCCCGATTATCTTTGGAAAAGCTTATTTCCGATGGCAGAATTCATCCCGGCCGAATCGAGGAAGTAGTTGAAAAAACCAAAACCGAAGTTGAAAAAGAGATTTATCAGGCCGGCGAGCAAGCCACTTTTGACGTTGGCGTCCATGGTATTCACCAGGATCTTATCAGGCTTATCGGTAGGCTGAAGTTTAGAACCAGTTTTGCACAGAATGTTCTTCAGCACTCCATTGAAGTTGCTTTTTTAACAGGCATTATGGCCGCGGAACTGGGATTGAACGTCAAGATAGCCAAACGAGCGGGCCTTCTTCATGATATTGGAAAAGCTGTTGATCACGAGGTAGAGGGAAGCCACGCCGCCATTGGCGCTGAGCTTGCCAAAAAACACAATGAGAACAGTAAGATCGTCCACGCGATTGTCGCCCATCATGAAGAGATAAAACCGGAGACTACATTGGCGGTTCTTGTTCAGGCCGCTGATGCTTTATCCGGCGCGCGCCCTGGCGCCAGACGTGAAATGCTGGAGACCTACGTAAAAAGGCTTGAGGATCTGGAGAGAATCGCCAAGTCCTTTGAAGGAATCGAGAAGAGCTACGCGATCCAGGCAGGGCGCGAGATCAGAATAATTGTTGAGTCAACAGAGATCGATGACGCGCAAAGCGCTGTAATGGCACGGGATATCGCCAAGAAAATCGAATCTGAACTCAGCTATCCCGGGCAGATAAAAGTGACGGTTATTCGGGAAATGCGATCAGTGGAATTTGCACGATAGAGGTTGGCTGGGGAGCGGGGCTTTACCCCCGCGCCTCCTAATCACTTTTGTTCAGCGGCGCGTTTTTGGGATTCTTGTTGGAATACATTCGAATAATTCTCTTCTGATCAAAGGCATCAATAGGGCGGTTATTGCTGGAGTCAGCCATTTCCGACAGGTTAAACCGATGTGAAGCGTGAATCGCTTTTTCCAAAAGTTCCCAGTCATTTTTCTTGCAATTGTAGAAATTAACTCCAATGCCGAAAAGGTCGTTTTCCAGCTTTTCGATTCTTATGGCTTGCCCTTTAAGTAACACTTTATTCATTGGCTTATTCAAGTCATCCCCAAATAGAGAAAAGACCAGATCAAACTCCAGGCCAACGGCGAGTTGGTCTGATATCACAATATACGCACCGGATTTGCTGACGTTTCTTGTTTCATTAAAAAGAGAGAATGACTCCTGGTCAATTTGGTAATCAAGGGGCAGAACTCCTTTGATTCTTGGAAACTTACGTTTTTCAAGTCCCATTATTTCTCTCCAATACCTTGTATAGTTTTGATCCGACAACACTATATGTGGAAAATATTCTATGTCTTGAAAAATATTTAGTCAACGGATAATCGAGGTTTTTCGTCAAAAAAACATCTGCTACTCTCTGTTTTTCGC
>CAYSHR010000441.1:0-1752 GCA_964430795.1 uncultured bacterium | reverse complement strand
GTAAATTTCAATAAGGGCGCTTACCGAATGTTGAGTGTAATCAATCTGGGTTGAAGGCTCCCAGTAGCTTCTCATCATGGCGCCTATGGGCTTTTCCGGATTTTCAAAAAACATGGTGTTGTAATTGTCGTATTGGGTTCGCATCAAAAAGGACGCCCCTTTTTGAAGTACATGAAAAAACTTCTCTAAGCGCTCTTTCTCCCCCAGATGTTCAGCCAGGCGGTAGAAGGCGGTGGTGGCCTCAAGCCTGCAACCTACCCGCACTGAGACCGGCGTTTTGAAATATCCTCCAACAAAGTCATCATATTTATGCTCGTAATGAAACTTGTCATCCATTGCGGAAAATAATCGCCACGCGTGCTTTACGTGAGAATCCTTTGGCTTTACTTTATAAATATTGGTTATGGCATAGGCCATCCAATGATCGTGGGGCAGCATGCGGTTGAGCTTGTTCTTGTCACGGATGTCCACAATATAATCAATTCCTTTGGCGCCCACATCAATCCACTTCATATTTTTATCAATGGAATAAAGAGTTGCCAGGCCAAAAAACGCTTCGCCGGGATAATAGAGAACCGGCTTTGTGTGTCTCCCTTTATCTTTTGCCTTGTACCAGTAACGCATCTTAACGTCGCCGTTTTCTTTCATCATATAGTGGATAAACTCGCCATACCCTTGCATCAGGGGAAGATATTGGGTATCGCCGGTGACCTTTGTGTACCAGCCAAAAGCCAGAAGGGAAAGACCTGACCCGCCGAGTTTGCCATACCTGAACTGTTTGTCGTTAAGGGCCTTCCAATTGTATTTCTCTTTGTCAATATGGTCAGGATCGCGTGTATGTTTTTCCAGCCAGCCCAGAGCCCTTTTAACCCCATCGAGGACTTCCTGGTCCTTGTTTGTCTCATATATCTGCATCATGGCGAAGGTAGTGCCGGCGTGGCGCAACTCATTGTAGTCTCTGGAGAGAGAATTGGTTTGAGGATGATAGTGGTATTCGAATGAGCCATCTTCCTTTACCGCTTTTGCCAGATATTTACCCGCCGCGTCAATGGCTTTTCTCAGATTATCTTCCGTAGGCGAAAAGCCGGCAGCCCTGTTCATTCGATTCAGTTTTACAAGGCCGCCCTTTTCATCCTCCATAAAAGAGTGAAAGGAGGTTCTTGTGTAACTTACCTTTTCACTCTTGAGAATTGAGTTGATAACCTGGGTTGAGCAACCTCTATATCCGAGAATCTTTTTAAGCCTCTTTAAATCCACCCGGCCTTTGTGATTAATGACTCCCCTGTCCCTAAGCTCCTGGGGCAATAGGGCGGCAATGGGATTTGAATCAAAAATAACGCCGTATTTAGAGATATCCAACTTCCAGTGTTTTCCCGGCTTCCAGGACTTTCTTGATGATGATTTATCAATAACGTCAACACGGATTCTGTATCTGCCAAGGTCATCGCCCTTTGCTTTTTCCTTTAACTCCATGGTCGCTTTTTCAATGGCGGAGACTATGCTATGTCCCATGGCAAACCCGGTAAGAGCCGGTTTTTTAGGCCTGGCTACGCTGACAAAAACGCCTCGTTCTCCTTTTTCGTAGCACCTGCCTTTTATCGATTTTGTTTCCGCCCGGTCATTGGTTAAAAACCTTCTGGCCGCCTTAAGAGCCTCAATTTTATCCTCATCAGAAAGAAGGGTGCTCTTGATATTATAGATTTGTTCTGCTGTGAAACCAGACTGCTTTTCACAACCTGAAAAAACAAAAGT
>CAYSHR010000440.1:0-3829 GCA_964430795.1 uncultured bacterium | reverse complement strand
GAATAGGTATATCGTTTTCAAAGAGTTCCTTGTCGAGCATGGGAAGGGCATTGAGGTTCTGTAAAGGGCGAATAGAATTTTTTATTATACGCCCATCCTCTTTGCACCAAATGTTTTCAATGGTGGTATCGACGTTGCCCGATTCCAAACTATTTAACAACTCAATCATGGGCGCCTCGCCTTCTCCCAGGCAGACGTAATCCACACAATCATTGTTTAAAACCTCGTCAGGCGCCGCTGTTGGATGAATTCCACCGAAAATAATCGGTATATCTCTAACAGCCTTTACCCTTTTTGCTATGCTCAGAGCCCATTGGTAGTTGCTGGCAAATACGGAAATGCCCACCATGTCCGGTTTTTGATCAACTATTTTTCGAACAACCCTGGGGCTTTGATCAAGAAAGGCGGCTATGGTTGGCTTATAGAAATAGTTTTTATCATCAAAAAGAGCGGGGTCATATGCCAGAGTGACTTTGTGCCCAGCGGCTTTGAGAGAGGCGGATAGGTATTCCAGCGAAATGCTTTCACATCCCATGGCTACAAAGGTCACACGCATACGGAAATTTCCTGAAAAAGATTATTTGTTGGACATAATTGCCATCTGATTTGAAATAATACGGGATTTGTGGGGATAGTCAATTGGAAGCAAAGGGCAGCCCTTTATTTATAGGGAGCTTACCGAAAAAGCCCTTGTAACAGAACGATAAACCAAATGAGCCTTTCCGTTGATTTCAACAGACCGCCAGAGTATAATTGTCTCGAAAATACGAAAATATCTGTATTGGCCAAGGCCGGTTGACAAAACTTAATTTGGATAATCAAAAAAAAGTGGGCTATGAAAGTACTTCTTGTAAATCCTTCCAATGACCTTCAGTTTTCGACATGGCTATATCGCAAAACAATTCAACCGCCCATGCCGCCCATGGGCCTGGTTTGCCTTGCGGCTTATGTCATGAAAAAAGGGCATGAAGTTGATATCATCGATCAGTTTCTTTATGTGTGGAATAATGAAAAGCTTGCTTGTGAGATTCTTGCCGGAAAATATGATGTTGTGGGAATTACCTGCCTTACTCCTTCAGATGGAATGGTGCGTAACCTGGGAAGTCTGCTAAGGGCAAGGGGGTTTAAAGGGCATATTTTCCTTG
Source organism: uncultured bacterium (assembly GCA_964430795.1). GTDB lineage: Bacteria > Lernaellota > Lernaellaia > JACKCT01 > CAYSHR01 > CAYSHR01. The sequence goes on along the minus strand of CAYSHR010000440.1, from coordinate 2,684 downwards.
GCAACACCCATGCCTCGATTTGCGCTGAGTCCTTTCTTAAAACCGGCTCTTTCAATGCTGTGGTTCATGGGGAAGGCGAAGTTACTTTTAATGAACTTCTTGACGCTGTTGACAATGGAAGTGATTTCGAGAATATCCATGGCCTGACCTATGTTCGCCATGGCGTCCCTGTTCGTACGGCTCCCAGGAATCAGATTGCCAATCTGGACAATCTGCCTATGCCCGCCTGGGAAAAAACGGACATAGCCGGATATAATTACAATCCGTTTATCGCAATTTATGAACCCTATATGTTTATACAGGCATCAAGGGGATGCCCATATAACTGTTATTTCTGCACTCAGGAAATTTATTTAAAGAAATATCGAAAAAAATCCGTATCCCGGACTTTGGAAGAGACGGCAATCTGTGTAAAAAAACATGGGATCAGACATATTGGCTATCTTGACAGCTATTTTCCACCTGACCAAAAGTGGGGATATGAGTTTGTTGATGGATTGAAGGCAAATTTCAAAAACCACCCTTTCCGTCTTTACCTCGAAACTCGAGTGGATATGGTTAAGGAGGATCTGTTTTGCGAACTTGACCGCCTTGGCGCAAGAAGCTTAATTGTCGGATTTGAGTCAGGAGTTCCCGAAACTCTGAAGCGCATAGGAAAAAAGACAACGGTTGAGCAAGGACGGGAAGCCATGAGGATTTTGAAAAAAACCGATATATTAACCATCGGCTTTTTTATAATAGGTTTTCCGTGGGAAACAGAATCCATGGTCCGGGAGACTATTGATTACGCCATTGAACTGGCTCCTGATTTACTCAAGTTCAATATCGCCATACCCTTGCCTGGTAGTAAATTCCATGAGGATTTTCAGAAAAACGCCAAGCCGGGGCAAGAGCTTGATTATAACCGCATGACCGCTTGGACTGATTTTAGCGAAGGCCTGTCCAAAACCGCTCAAACCTTCAGTTTGATCCCTCCAAAGAATTTGCTGAAGCTTCAGCGAAACGGAACCTTTCGGTACTATCTAAAACCGAAAGTTCTGTGGAACCTGGCTCGTCAGGGAGTTTTTCGTCCTCGCAACCTGGTGGCTTTTATAGCTGTTTTCGCGGCATTGGCTAAAGGTTTATTTACTTCAATGAAAAAGGCAAATGTTTTTAAATGAATTGATGATTGCCTCACGTCTTCTTCTCATTTTAAAACCATCTCCGCGGCGTTTTTCCCAAAAAGAATTGAGGAATTGGCGCTTCGGGTGATGGGATATATCTGAGCGGTATTGAAACAAAACAAGCCGGCCATTGGCGTTTTATGCTCCACAAGCATTTTTGAATAATCAAGGCTATAGTAAGGGTCAGCCAGGGGTTCGATAAAAACATGTTCTGAAATAATATCTTGGGAAGCAAGATCGGGAAAAGCCTCCAGGAGCCCTTTTTTAAAGGAGTCAAGAAGTTCCCCCTTCTCTTTGGAAAAATCTCGATGGTTCGAATCGAGATATCGAGGCAGGTAGACCACATGCTCCTTTGGATCGTCGAGAAGTTTGGTTGTTTCGATTATTCCAACAAAGGGCAGGTCGGGTATTGAAACATTAAGCCAAAAGTAGGGCGACAAGCTTTTAGAAAGAGTGAATACACCGTTTATGATGCCTGAATATTCCACAGCAAGGCATTGTTTCCTGAAATCTTCCGGCAGCCCCGGCGCGGCTTTGGCCAGGGTGGGCATGGGCGCCGTAAAAATAACCTTTTCCGCGAGACGGCTTTCCCCATCCGCGGTTTTTACAAATAACCCGGCTTGATCAGGTTCAATTGACTTTACTTCCCGCCTCGCATGTACTTCGCCTCCATGTTTCTCAATATTTTGAACCAGCTTGTCAGCCAGAATTTGAAGGCTCCCTTTGACCAGCCCAAACTCGTCGCCTTTGCCAATCCTTTTGCCGACTCTTCGCCTGGACCTGGCCCAGAACCATGAAAGAGGCGTTTGCCTGGCTTTGTCCCCGAACATCTTTTCAAAAAGGGAGCGCCACATTTGGTTGTATAGCTCCCCCCCGCCATTCTCCTCTATCCATTCCACCGCGCTGATATGTTCCAGATCCCGCCAGTTGGTTTGACGAACAAGAAGAGCCATAGCCATGCCAAATCGCGCTTTTTGCCATAGGGGTATTTTCGGAAAACGAAGCAGATCAAAAGGTCCGTCAAGGGGAACCAAGCCCTTTTCTGTCAGATTGGCTGTCAGGGCTTTGCCCCACGTGAGCTTTTTTTCAAGCTCCAACTCATTGATCAGCTCGACAAGATTATGGTCCGCGGAAGTTACAAAGTGGTGATATCGCTCGTATTGAGAATCATTAACTTTAAAAGAGCGACAAAGCCCGCCGGGAGTTGTGTCTCTTTCCAGAACCACGACTAAAGCGCCCTTTTTTGACAATTCCCACGCGGCAACAAGGCCGAGCAACCCTCCACCTATCACAACAACTTTCATAATATTATGATTCGCCTCCGGGATTTTTTTGCCTGGATGAACATTGCAAAGACATCAGATGCTCGACGATGATTCGGTTTTTACGCGGCCCGCCAAATATTTCTCATGTATCAGCCAGTCTCTGCTGAATCGTGCTTTCTGATAGAAAAGATATCCAAAACCATGGAGCAGGATCCAGACGCCGGCATACCAGGTAAAAGGATCGATAAAGATATTA
>CAYSHR010000439.1:0-3829 GCA_964430795.1 uncultured bacterium | reverse complement strand
CTGAGGTGGGTTTGTCAATGCCGGCAAAGCACCTTAATAAAGTGGTTTTGCCGCAACCTGATGGTCCTACAATGGCGAAGAACTCGCCTTGGCGAACGGCAAGATCAAGATCATTAAAAGCCTGAACCCTTTTAGGCCCAACCTGGAAAATTTTCTCCAGGCCGCGAGTGCGTATTGATATTTTATCTTTGTTATTCAAAATAATATCGGCAATTAAAAACAGCCGCTTACTTTTCCCCTGGTGCAAAAGGTATGTATGGACCGAGCTTTTCAACCGCGTTTTTAGTAAAGGTCATATCCACTATTTTTTCGATGGTCACCGCGCGTTTTACATATCCGGCTTTATAAAGCCACCGGGCGTCACTTCTCAGACTGTCCAGGTTTAGGGATCCGTCAGGGCTCAGACCTGTAGGCGTCATTTTTTTATATAAGGTTGGATCCTTTACTTTTGTCCATTTTATAAGAATCCTTACAGCGCCGTCAAAGTCTTTTCCATGGAAAAACGCGTCATTATAATCCCTTAGACCTCGAACATAGGCATTCATCCAGCGTTGAGCCAGGGGCTTTTTATTTTTTACAAAGTTTTCTGAAAAGAAAATTGCCGCTGATTGCTGATCCGGATAAATCTCATCATTACCGGCGATGCGAATCGCGGCGCCCTGGGCCACCGCCCGGGCCACGTGGGGCTCTATTTCCACTGCCGCGTCAAGGCTTCCATTTGCCAGTGCCGGTACAAAAGCCGAATAGGGCATAGTCACAACTCTTATATCCGAAAGCTCCAGACCATACTTTTGAGACCATTTTTCCGATACGATTTCTTGAGAAACTCCCCGTGCCGTCAGAGCCATGACGTAGCCCTTTTGAATTTTGAACTTAGACGGGTCGCCATCAGGGACGTTTTTTATTGCCGCCAATAAAGCCAGGTAGCCCTTGCCTTTGCCAACGGTTCCCTTATCCGCGACTATCCTGATTCTGTGGCCGCTGTTAAAAGCGTTATACAAGCCGGCGTTGATATTGCCGGCACCTACATCCAGATCGCCTTTTACCAAAGACGGCAGCAATTGAGCCCCGGAAGAAGCGAAAGTCGTAGTAACCGATTCAATCCCTTCCTCGGCAAAATAGCCCCGCTCAATGGCAAAAAAAATGCCGGCGCTCGATAGAACAGGTGAAGTGCCTACCATCACTTTTTCAAGTTCTTTCCCACTCCCTATGGACAATGAAAAAAAGAACAGCGAAAATAACGCGATTATCAGAAATCCAACAATAAAAAGTCTTTTCATATGATTTTCCCCAATAGATTTGTCTTATTTTTCAATAAACCTTACTCCACTTTTGCCCAAGCTGATCTCTGGTCAACTCACTATAGTCAGTTTTCATTATTACTCTTAATATCCTCGGAGTTTTCCAAAACTCTTTCTTCGAATACCGGCTTATCCAGAGTCGCCTCCCACCATTTCATGGGAGTGAATTTATACAACCCCTGCCATGAATATCGTTCCACTATTTCATCTGACGTTGGTAAAGGCAGAGGCTCGCCCTGCTTGCCTTGAAACAGCTCTTTGGTGATCAGGGAATCAGCAATGTCATAGGCCATCAACTGGTACCCCTTCCAGTTTAAATGGCAGTTGTCCCAAAAGTGGATATGGCCTGGAATACGGTTTTTAGCCAACGTCTCCATTTTCTTTTCAAGGTCCAAAAGCAGCAGGTTGTTGTCACGGCTGACATTACGTATAAACTCATTATAAGAAGGGCGGGTGCGGCCCAGGGGGTTTTTCTGGACGTATTCCATATAAGACTTTCTTGCCTTTTCATATTTACCCATGGCCTCGTAACACTCACCCACGGCCTTTGCCGAGTATGCCTCATCGCCGCTTTTTTGAAACTCCCTGATAGCCAACTCGAACTTTTCCTCTTTCCGCAGTTCCTTTCCCCGTTCAATAAACCGGTCATTCAAAGGCTCTTCCGGAGCCTCGCCGAGAAATCTCGGATTGGGTCCCTGGTATAGAAGGTTGATGGGAAGGGTGGTCAAGGCCAGTGGAACATCATGTTTTTTGCAGATAGTGATAATTTTTTCCACGTTTTCGCGAAAATGATTTTCGATTAAATCCGTGTCCGAGTCCTGTTTGCCCGGATAAAAATCCATGGCGTCGGGTTTAAAAAATATTTTCACAATCCTGTTTAACATTCGATAAACAATCCATTTATGAAGCACCCGGTTATAGGTTGTCTTTGATACATATCCTTCATTGTTTCCCATGGCGACTATAACTAAATCCGGATCAACCCTCATTAGCCTTTTTACGATTGTTGACACTCTCAATGAGTTTGCTCCCGGTGATCCGGCGTTGATGACCTCGAAATGGATGGATGGAAATCGTATTTCCAGAATCGCGTTTAGCCATGAGGCTATTCCACCAAACCCAGGGGGCGTTTTTGAATCAGCGTCCGGATCGCCTATTGGAATTCCGAAAAAATCAGGCTGCCCTTCTGTTGGATCTGTTGGAAAAAAAGCATTGAAAGCCGGCTTGGGATCTCCGATAGGGCGATGACCTTCATTGAAATGATTTGGCGGGAGAGGCCCTTCGGATTTTAAAGTGTCATCGCCAGGAGGAAATTGAGGACCTCCCGGCAAATCGGGGTTCTTATCTTTTGGCGCGAAAGGGTCCTTTGGTTTTGCGGAATTAACCATGTTTGGATTCTGAAAAACATACGGGTCTCCTCTTGCGAAAGACCCCCCCGTCAGAACGATTCTGAATGTCTTTTTTGACTTTTTTACCGGGAATCGGGTTTGAGTTGTTTGAGGATGTATTTGATAAAAGTCCCCGTCAGGGGTATTTAATGTCAATAAATATTCCTTTTCGAGATAGGCGATATTTGATTCAGGGCCAATTGTATTAATTGTTTTACCCTGTTCCAGAAGAAGAAGAATGACTGTAAGAAAAACAAAGACGCAGCAAACCGCCAGCAAAGAAAAAAGGGCCTTTTTCCATACAGGTTGATACCCAATACCCATGATCTGATTATTCAACCTTTTCATTAACAAGTGAAGGTTTTTTGAAAATCAGGAAATATTCAGGACCTACATCAGTTATTTGCCTATGCCCGCTGTTTATTTCCTTGCTGACTAATTTGAAACCGGCGTTTTGATAATGGCGTATTACATATTGGGAAGTGGGTTCGGACACGTGAGTGCCGTCTTTGATTAGAAGAATACCGCCGGGCTTCATCGATCGAAAAGTGCTGGCGATCATCTTTATATTCTCTTTTGACAGCTTAGCGAAGGAGTGAAAATGAACATTAATCATTATCGCCAGGTCCAATAAATTTGCCTGCAAGGTTGTGTCGTCTGTTCTGTTCAGCACAAGATGAACATTGTTATATGGGTTTTTGGATTTGTCAGGCAACCTCTTCTCCATTATTTTAAGGAGTTTATCCTGTATCTCAAGGGCATAGACTTTTCCTGTTTCGCCAACAGCTCTTGCTATTAAAAAAGAGTAGACCCCTGTGCCGCATCCGATATCGCCTACAACCATCCCCTTTTTCAAATTCAGCTTAGGCGCTAAAGTCGCCCATCCCTCGCCGTCCCGCTCAAGCCGCTGAATATGTTTTGCTGAATAATCAGGGTCAGTGAAACTGTTTTGGAAATCATTTTCTTTAGAGCCTTCATCACAATTGGAGGAGCAACCCCAGAACCAGATCGATATTGGGAAAAAAATCAATACCGGAATCAATGGCCATGATTTTAAGTTATATAATTTCATGATTTCCTTCCATGTAATCGTTCAGTTACAAGTGGCTTTTTGGAAAAGCGGGGAGATGTACTTGTTAC
>CAYSHR010000438.1:0-3839 GCA_964430795.1 uncultured bacterium | reverse complement strand
TCATCTTCATATCCCGTCTTTAAATCCCAAATGGTCGCGTTGTTAAAATCAATAGTCCATATACTTTTATAATCATCGTCATCAAAGTCATTTTCATCCTCGCGAAACAGACGTTTTTTATGCCCCGGGGGCAAATAACCCCACGAAAAAAAGAGTATTTTATTTTTTGAATTTATATTTTTTTATGTCTCGTTACAAAGCTATCATATCAAGGGGGGGGACATCCAAGATGCTTTGAACCGTCCAATCCAGACCTTCACCAAAGAAACAGGCGCCCTTTTAACCCATTTAGATTCCTCTTGGAAAAGCGTTGACTCCAATCCAGCGGGCCAACTCACCCAATTCCGTTTCGATTCTCATCAGTTCATTATATTTCGCGACTCTTTCAGAACGGCAGACCGATCCTGCTTTTATCTGGCCGGTATTACAGGCAACAGAGAGTGAGGCGATAAAAGGATCACAGGTCTCCCCATGTCTGTGAGAGACGATTTGAGTCAGGCCGCCCTCTTTTGCCTGGTTTATCAGGTCCAGAATTTCGGAAAGAGTGCCGATCTGGTTGGGCTTGATAATTATAGAATTGGCGATTTTCTGCTGGATGCCAAGGGCAAGGCGGGTTTGGTTGGAACAGAAAAGATGATCGCCAACCAACTGAAGCTTGTGCCCAAGGCGGTCAACCAGTTCTCTCCATGCTTTCCAGTCGTCAGCGGCAAGGCCGTCCTCGATGGAGATAATAGGATATTTTTTGGCGATGGATTCATAGTAGTCGATAATGTCGCTTGCCTTGGCGTCAACAATATCTTCATTTTTTATGGTGTACGAGCTTCCTTCAAAAAAATTATCCGCGGCCACGTCAAGGGCAAAATAAATATCTTCGCCAGGGATGTACCCCGCCCTTTCTATGGCTTTTATAAGAAGATTAAAAGCTTCTTCATGATTTTGGAGATCAGGGGCGAAGCCTCCTTCATCTCCGACTCCCGCGTGATACCCTTTCTCCAGAATAACTTCTTGAAGCTCATGGTGCACCTCGACTCCATATCGTATAGCCTCGCTGAAATTGGGCGCCCCTGCCGGCACAATGAGAAATTCCTGAAAATCGAGATTGTTCGAGGCGTGGGTCCCGCCATCGAGTATATTTATCATTGGAACAGGAAGCAGCGCTGAACTATCCGATCTGGAAATGTGCTGGTAAAAGGGCACGCTTTTGGCAATCGCCACGGCTCTGGCACAGGCTAAAGAGACCCCCAATAGAGTGTTTGCTCCAAGATTGCTTTTATTCTGGGTTCCGTCAAGGTCCGTTAAAATTTTGTCAATCTCTTCCTGGTCCTCAGCATCTTTGCCCACAATGGCTTTGGAAACCGTATTGTTAATAATTTCAACGCAGTTAAGTACGCCATATCCGTTATATCTATCAGGATCTTTATCTCTCAGTTCAATGGCTGAGTATGGCAAAGCCTCCACTCCCGAGGGAACCGCCGCCCTGCTTATAACACCTGAGTCAAGAAGCACGTCCACTTCAATTGTGGGAAATCCCCGTGAATCGAGAACCTCTCTTGAAAGAATTTCTTTTATTTTAGTAGCCATTCTACACCTTTTTGCATTTTACTCAGGAAAATCGTAAGAGTGATTAGCTGTAAGTTTACTTCAAAAAGTGTAAGCATGGTAAAAAATAAAAAAAAGACGTGAAACATCACGCCTTTTTTCTCAAATTAATTGTCAGATTATTATTTTCCTTCCAACGCCGCCTGGGCTGCTGAAAGCCTGGCGATGGGAACTCTTGGTGGTGAACAGGAGACATAATTCAGTCCCGCTTTGTGACAGAATTTGACGCTTCTGGGTTCACCGCCATGCTCTCCGCAAATTCCAACTTTCAGTTTTGAATTTGTTTCGCGCCCTCTGTTTGTCCCTATTTCCACAAGCTGACCCACTCCGTCAATGTCAATTGAGACAAAGGGATCCGAGGGAAGAATGCTTTTCTCAATATAATCCGGTAGGAACTTTCCAGCGTCATCTCTGGAAAGCCCGAAGGTTGTCTGGGTCAGGTCGTTTGTCCCGAAGCTGAAAAAATCAGCCTCTTTCGCGATTTGATCCGCCACCAGGGCCGCTCTTGGAAGCTCAATCATTGTGCCTATGGGAATATCAATTTTTGTCTTTCTCTTTTTGCAAACCGTGGCGATAACTTCTTTCGCGTCCCGGCGATGAATTTCAAGCTCCAGCTTTGTCGCGGCAAGGGGTATCATTATCTCCGGCTTGACTTTTATCTTCAATCTTCTGCGGACATCAAGAGCCGCCTCAACAATAGCCTGGACCTGCATTTTATAAAGGTCCGGCATGGATATTCCCAGCCTGCATCCCCTATGCCCGAGCATGGGATTGAATTCGTGAAGATCGTCTACAAGATTTTGCAACTCAGCCGGAGAAATTTTCATCTGCTTCGCGAGTTCGCCTATCTCCTTTTTAGAGTGGGGCAAAAATTCGTGAAGAGGAGGATCCAGAAGCCTGATAGTTACAGGGTGGTTTTTCATGGCTTTTAAGATGCCGTAAAAATCCTTGCGCTGCATTGGAAGAAGTTTCTTCAGGGCGCTTAACCTGTTTTTTGCCGTCTTGGCGATAATAGCCTGGCGAATCCAGTAAATTCTGTCTCCCGCGAAGAACATATGCTCTGTTCGGCAAAGGCCGATTCCCTGGGCGCCATACACCACCGCTTCCTGGGCTTGTTCGGGTTGATCGGCGTTTGTGCGAACTCCCATGGTTCTAAACTTGTCAGACCATTTCATGAGTTTTGTGAAAGCTTTATAGGTTCTCGATTTTTTGGCAGCCAAAGCATTTTTGCCTTTACCAAAAAGAGCCTGCTTAACTTCGCTGGGCATGGTTTTTATCCTGTCAACAAAAACCTCACCCGCGGCGCCGTCCAGACTAATAAAATCGCCGGCCTTGATTGTCTTTCCGGCGACTTTCATCTGCTGTTTCTTGTAATTGATATCCAAATCAGTGCAACCGGCAACGCAAACCTTGCCCATCTGCCTGGCAACAAGAGCCGCGTGGCTTGTCATTCCACCTCTTTCAGTGAGAATGCCCTGGGATATTTTCATGCCCTTAATATCTTCAGGGGATGTTTCCTGCCTGACCAGAATGACGCCGTCGCCCTTTTTATCCATAGCCTCAGCGTCTTCAGCGTAAAAAACAACACGACCCGTCGCGGCGCCAGGGCCGGCGGGTAATCCTTTAGTCAACAGCTTCTTTCCCTTGATCGCTTTACCTTTCTCTTCCGGATCAAAAATCGGCGCCAGAAGCTGTTCAAGAGAGTTGGGGTCAAGGCGGGAAATGGCCTGCTTTGGTGTAATCAATCTTTCGTTAAACATATCAACAGCGATAGTGCACGCGGCGAATCCTGTGCGTTTCCCGTTGCGAGTCTGGAGCATCCACAATTTCTTGTTCTGGATTGTGAATTCGATGTCCTGCATATCCTTGTAATGTTTTTCCAGCTTGTTGATATAAGAATGGAGTTCTTTATAAGCGGCGGGCATATCTTTCTTCAGATTCTCAATAGGCAGGGGAGTGCGAATTCCCGCCACCACATCCTCACCCTGGGCATTAATGAGATATTCACCGTAGAATTTTTTCTTTCCAGTGGCAGGGTCTCTTGAGAATCCGACTCCCGTGGCGCAATCGTCACCCATGTTTCCATAGACCATGGCTTGAACATTAACCGCGGTGCCCCACTGGGCCGGGATATGGTAAATGCGCCGGTATTCAATAGCTCTTTGATTATCCCAGGAGCTGAAAACCGCGCTTATGGCGCCCCATAACTGCTCTTTCGGATTCTCAGGGAAATCGACTTT
>CAYSHR010000437.1:0-3841 GCA_964430795.1 uncultured bacterium | reverse complement strand
CACCTCAAAATACTGCTACCGCTGAAGAAAAGAAAGATTTTGTCCTGGGATTTTTCATAGGCGCCCTGCTTTTCTTTTTGGCGCTGATAACTTCATATTATATATTTGGCGACCTTTTTTCATAAAAGTTATCATTTGTGAGGGCGAAAAGATGTTTTTGAAAATCTTCGCCATTTTTCTCTTCTCCGGTGGATTTATCCTTCTTCTATTTGGAAATTTCGCTATGAACACCATGTCTGAATTTGGAATTTACATCTTCTTTTTTGGAATGGTGCTCTGGTGTGTGGGAACGATTTTTATTATTGCCTCAAGAGGTGGTACTGGGAAAAATGGTTGAAGAATGACAAAAAGTTGACGAAACCGGCAGGTTTTTCCAGGTCAACCCCTCATCAATCCATATTCAATCCGGGCTGGAGCAAAGTATTATCTGCAATTTCATTTAGTTACATCATTACCGGATTGAGGCACCCCATTTGCATCGATTTCACATGGATAATTGACTATTAACAAAGGAGAGTCCATGTCGTTGGATATTTTTCTTTTTGGGGATTCGGGATTTCGCAGAATTGAGAAATCAATAAACCTTCAGGGTGCCAGAGCGGAAGTTATCGCGTCGAATCTTGCTAACGTTGAGACTCCCGGATATAAGGCCAGAGATCTGAATTTTAAAGAGGTGCTTTCACAAAAAGCCGGCGCTGGACCTGGTTTGAGAATCGCTGCAACTGATACAAAACATATGGGAAATGATATAGATGCAAGCAAAATCAATATCTCTCCAACAGAAAATAGAGGATCAATAAGGGTTGATGGAAATACTGTGGACCTTGATAGAGAGATGAGCAAATTGGCCAATACTCAACTACTTTACGAAGCTAGTTTGATGGCTTTGTCCAAAAAATTGGGGTTAATAAACAGAGCTTCCAGAAACGGTTATTAGATCAGGTTTTCCTTAATAATTAACTCCGCCAGTTTTTCTCCAAGCACTCTGTGCCCTTTCTCATTGAGATGAACTGTATCCCAGGGAAAAACGATCTCCACAGGATTAAAATTTTTCTGCAAAATCCAGCAGGCTGGAAAAAAAAGGACCCTCTTCTGTTTTGCCGTTTCCATCATCGTTTCCTGGAATTTATCGGCTTTTAGATCCTCATGGGGGGTTGTGGAGAAAGAGTATTCATCAGCAAAGATTATGGGAATGGCTCTTTCCTGGGCGATTTTAGCGAACTCTCTGAGGTTCTTGGCGTAATCTTCCACAGGGTTTAGGGATTTTATGATTCCCAGGTTCGTCTTTGGGTTATTCACTTTTGATCTAATGGCAAGAAGGCTTTTTGTTAGGGCGTTATAAAGAGTGAATTTCCCCATTTTTTCCTGGATATCAGCCACCCAACTTACAGGTTTATCTTCACCGGCCTCCTTATTATCGCCTGTTATCTCTTTCCATTTGTCACTGTTTCTGAGGTTGAAAAGCTCGCGATATGTATACATGCCTTTTTTGTGACTCGCCGCCCTGTCGTTGGTGTTGACATAGAGAATTATCATATCAATTTCATAATCTTTTAAGAAGAATTTGTAGAGCACCAGAAGCTGGAAAAGATTGTAACCCTTAACGCCTCCATTAATTACCTCAAACTCAATCTTGGAAGTTTTTTCGGCAAGCTCTCTCTCCAGAATGCCCGACCATGTTCTTCGATGATCCTCAATCCATTGTCCCCAGGTATTGGAGCCGCCAAGAGTCAATATTCTAAATTGATCCTTTTTTCTTGTTTTATCAGTGGTTCCGGACCTGAATGAAATCTCTCTGACTTCAAAATCGTCTTCAGGCGACAGAGGGTTGATGTCGAGAAAAAGTGATTTTGGCGCCCAGAAAAGCAGAGAGTCGGGATTATAAATTTTTCCTATATTCATAGGGCGATAGCGAGGTTCATAGGGCGATACTCTTATTGCCATCTCAATAGTGGCTATGAGCAATATAGCGGTGATAAAAGCATATATCTGAAAGAACCTCAATTCCTTGCGCAGCGGAAAGAGAAATCTAAAGGCTGATATTACGCTGGACAGAAGAGCAATGGAACTCAAGGCAAGAATATCGTCATTATCCATTTTTGAATTGATAAAGATGTTTGCCAAAGCCGGAAAAAGCCATAATTTAAGCAAAAGAGCTTCACTGTCCCTTTTTCCAATATCTTTTTTGAATAATAACAACACTGACAAAGAGAAAACAGGCAGGCTGACTCCAAACAAGATCAGACCAATATTGGTTGAGAAGATTTTGAGCTCGTCAACTACCAAAACAATAAATAATGTTCCAGCTAAAACAGCAATAACCAAAGGGATTATTTGATATACCCTCTTCCTTGAAAAGAGCATAGCCAGGATGATTCGATAAATTAGACATGCAAAGAGCAGGTTATTAAATACAATATCTAAATTCTCCTTGGACAAAAACAGATAGGCCATAGGAAAAGGCAAACAAGCTGTGATAAATGATGAGGATAATTCTCTTTTGTCGCGATGAAATATCTTATGAAAAATGGTGATGTCAAAGGTCATAAAAAGGGCAAGGATAATAAATATAAGAAGTGTGAAACAGAGAATATTTAAAAGTGAAAAGTTAGGACCGAAATTTTCATAGGCAAGTTTATCACCGGTTTCCGGGTCAATAACCGTGATGGATTCAATGTAAAAATCCGACTGGCTGGACCTTATCTGTAGTTTTTCTATTGGTCCTGAATAACTGCTGCTTGTCGGCAATTCCTTGCCATTCATTATTTCGCCGGTTAATTTTCCATCTTTGGCAAGAAGCTCAACTGTAAACAATCCTTTCCCGACATATTCCCGGGCATCCTGATAAATCAGGAAAATTTCCTGCCCTCCTGTGGAAAAGAAGATTTGCCCGATCCAATCGCTTCCCATCTCAAGGTGGAAAATTAGATGGTTTTTCCTAGCCTCCTTTGGAAGATTCCAGGCAACCGTACGAAAACCTTTAAGCCTTAAACGCCCGTCCATTATAAGCAATTCAGAAGCTTCTTTTGAATCATCCCAATCCTCAATATTTTGGGCCAGACCATTGTCATAAACCGCCTTTATGCCCACAGTAAGTGAAATTAGAAAAATGGCCATGTAAGGCATCAGACTTTGATATTTAAATGGCGTTCTTTTTACCATGCCGCAATCAGAATAAAATGAAACTTGGGATATTTATATCACAAGGTAGGGTAAAATGGATAAGTCAATTTAAACTATGGAATGGCTCTATCCCTTGAGTGCGTCTCGATACTTCTTTTTGCTGATTTTTCCCGTCCGCAGTATCTGCCCAATGATATGTTGAGCCAGGTGGTTGTGACCGATTGGAATTATAAGGGGGCGCACAATCCCGTCTTTGGTCATGACTACATGACTGCCCGCCTGTCGCTCCTGTTTAAAACCAAGCTTTTTTAACGCCTTTATAGCCTTTTTTGCGCTGTGGCCGGGAATCTGAGTCATTTAAGCAACGTAGACTGCATTGGCCGACCAACTTCTATCTTCGATCTTGAAGTTGTCAATCATAAAAGATGGCGGCAGCTTGGGGAGTGGTGTGGATTTATGTTGGAAAAGCCCTGACACCTGGATTTCTTGCTCGATTCTCCAATTCAATTCGGTTAGCGCTTCATCCAACATGTTGCGCTTTAAGCAAACCTTGAAGAACAAGTCGATAGCTTTCTTAGACGCCTCGATTGCTTCCTCTTTGGTTCTTCCCTGTGTAGCCAAGTCAAGTGGTGGACAGTGGCTGACCCACAGCCCATCTTCTTCAAACACGAAACCATGAAGGGAGGCGGTGATTCTAGTCTTGCCACTTTTTGATACG